>CAYZND010000304.1:0-4610 GCA_964479495.1 uncultured Mesoterricola sp. | reverse complement strand
GAAGACGTTGGGCGCGGTGAGGAGGGGGCAGTCCGCCGGCGGGGGATCGCTGAACCAGACGTCCGTGCCGTAGGCGCGGACCTTGCCGCTGGTGAGGGCGGCGACCAGGTCGGCCTCCACCACGCACTTGCCGCGGCCGGTGTTCACGATGATCACGCCGTCCTTCATCTTGGCGATGAGGGCCGCATTGATCATGCCCTTGGTCTCGTCGGTGAGCGGGGTGTGCAGGCTGAGGACATCGGCCTTGGCCACCAGCTCATCCAGGCTGCCGACCATCTCGGCATCGGGGTGGGACTTGACGAAGGGATCGAAGGCGATGACCTTCATGCCGAAACCGGCGGCACGCTTGGCCACTTCGGTGGCGATGTTGCCGGCGCCGATGAGGCCGAGGGTCTTCTTGAAGAGCTCGGTGCGCTTCAGGTCGTTCTTGGGGAACTTGCCTTCCTTCATGGCCATGTGGGCCTCGATGAGGCGGGCGGGGATCGCCACCATGAAGGCCATGGCCATCTCGGCCACGGAGACGCTGGAGGCCTTGGGCGTGTTGACGGCCTTGATGCCCTTCTCGGCGCAGGCCTTCTTGTCCACGTTGTCCATGCCCACGCCGCCTCGGATGACGAGCTTGAGCTTGGGAGCCTTGGCCAGCAGCTCGGGATTCACGGTGGTCTTGGAGCGGATGAGCAGCACTTCGGCCTCGCCGAGCGTGGCCATGTCGCTGCTCACTTCGCCGAAGACGGCGAGGCGTTCCGGCAGCTTGGCGTCGAACGCGTCAGCAATCAGGATCTTCATGAAGATTCCTCCTGTGGTTTCACCTGGCAGACCTGCGGCTCACGGCACGGAATCGTGCCTGCGGTGGATCTCCCGGGCTTGCGGGTTATGGGTTGGTAACGATCAGCCTTCGTAGATGCGGACAAGCAGGCCCGAGCGGAGCTTGGGCTCGAACCAGGTGGATTTCGGGGGCATGATCTGGCCCGCGTCGGACACGGACATGAGCTGCACCAGGGACGTGGGATACAGGGAGAACGCCACGGCCATACCTTCCTTCACGCGGCGCTCCAGCTCGTCCATGCCGCGGATGCCGCCGACGAAGTCGATGCGCTTGTCGGTGCGAGGGTCCTGGATGCCGAGGATCGGGGAGAGCAGGTTCTCCTGGAGGATGCTGACGTCAAGGCTGCGGACGGGGTCTTCCGCCGGGTAGGTGCCGGGCTTGGCCTTAAGGGAGTACCAGGCCCCGTCGAGATACATGCCGAAGGAGGCCGCGGCCTTGGGGCTGCGGTCGGCGGCAGGAGCCACCTCGAACTTCTCGCCGACCTTGGCCAGGAACTGCTCCTTGGTGAGGCCGTTGAGGTCCTTCACCACCCGGTTGTAGTCCATGATCTTCAGCTGGTTGTGGGGGAAGAGCACCGCCATGAAGAACTCGAAGGGCTCGTCACCGGTGGGGTCCGCAGTCTGGGCACGACGGGCCTGGCCATAGCGCACGGCAGAGGCGGTGCGGTGGTGACCGTCGGCGATGTAGAGCGCGTTCACGCCATCGAAGAGGTGTGCGATGGCGTAGATGGCACTCTCGTCCTCCAGCTTCCAGACCGTGTGGCCGATGCCGTCGGGGGTCACGATGTCGTAGAGGGGCTTGGTGGCGCGGACCTTGTCGACGATGCCGTCGATGTAGGGTACGGCGCGATAGGTCAGGAACACGGGCTCTGCGTTGGCGGCCTGTTCGGTGACGTGGCGGGTGCGGTCGTCTTCCTTGTCCTTGCGGGTGTACTCGTGCTTCTTGATGAGGTCGTTCTCGTACTCCTTCACCGAGCAGAGGCAGACCAGGCCGGCCTGGACATGGTCACCCATCTTCTGCTGGTAGACGTAAAGGCACGGCGTGGCTTCCTCGAACAGCGTGCCTTCCTTGACGAACTTCTTGAGGTTCGACGCACCCATGGCGTAGACCTTGTCGTCGTGCTCGTCAACGCCTTCAGGAAACTCGATCTCAGGGCGGCACACATGAAGAAAGGAGACGGGATTGCCTTCGGCCAGCTTCCGGGCCTCGGCCGTGTTGATGACGTCGTAGGGCACGGACGCCAGTGCACTGGCGACGCCCGGCTGGGGACGAAAGGCCTTGAAGGGCTTGATCTGCGACATGGCTCCATCCTTAAAAGAAGGTATTGAGGAGAGTACGTGAACCACGAGTTACCGGGATAGAATTCTCCCCATCCCCTGGATAAATTCAAGAGGAATGATTACGCATGTGCGAAATGTATTTTGAAATCGCTTTACAGATCGACTAGACCACCCACGGATCTATCGCACAAATTGCAATCGAACTTTTTCGAAAACCGGGATTCCGATCCCGGGGGCCGGGAGTGTGACCTGGTTCACAACTTTCGGTGCACGACCTCGCCAAAGAGCGGGTTGATGTGCGTGGCATCGTTGAGCCTCACCACGGCCAGACGTTCCGGCTCCGCCCCCTCCAGGAGGTTCAGACAGGTGGGCGCCTGCCGGAAGGCCCAGACCCGTTCCAGGGGAAGCCCCAGGATCCGGCACAGAAGGACCCGGCAAACCCCATCGTGCGTGACCAGCAACAGGGTCTCCTCCTCGCCCAGCCCCTCGCAGGCGGCGCAGAAGGCCGGCCAGGCACGGTCAAGGACCCGCTGGAAGGACTCCCCGCCGGGCAAGGTCACCGTGTGGGGGGCTTCCCGCCAGGCCCGCTGGATCTCGGGATAGGCCTCCCGGATCTCGCTGGCCAGCTTCCCCTCCCATTCGCCGTGGGCGATTTCCATGAAGGCAGGGTCCAGCCGCAGCATAGCGGCCCGATCTCCCAGGGCCGTCTCGGCGGTCTGCCTTGCCCTCAGCAGGGGTGAGGCCACGGCGCGGACCAGGGGCAAGCCCCGCAGGCGACCCCCCAGGGCTTCGGCCTGCCTTCGTCCCACTTCGGACAGAGGAATGTCGAACCCTTGACCTTGATGGCGGCCCTCCACGTTCCAGGCGGTCTCGCCATGTCTTGCCAGCAGGATCCGCATGCGCTAGCCGATCTCCTCGCCCCAGGGCTCGTTCTTCTTGATCGAAACCCTCTGGGTGTCCTGGATGACGGCCACGTTCATCAGGATCTCTTCCGTCGCCATGTTGATGGTCTCCCCCACGCGGCACGTGTCCACGAACTCCACCTGGGGTCCGGGCCAGGTGAGGATCTGGTAGGCCGCCACGATGCCTTCGTCCTCGCCGCTCAGGGCATGGATGAGGCGGCCACTCTTGAAGTAGAGGTGACCGATGGAGTCCTGGCACTTCACGGTCAGCGTGCAAGTCTTCCCCTCCCAGCTCATGAGCTGGAGGAGGCCGCTGAGGCTGATGCCCCGGACGAAACCCGCCGATTCCCGGCTCCCGAGGCGCTTGATCTCCTCCATGAGCAGGGACAGCCGCACGGGCTTGGAGAGCACCTGCAGGGCCCCCAGGGCCAGCGCGTGGTCCTGGGGAGCGCCCGGTGGCAGCGAGGTCAGCACGATGATCGGGATGGAGGGATACAGCTCGTGAACCGAGGTGATGAGACGGTAGCCGTCCATCACGGGCATGTTGATGTCCGTCACGAGCACATCGATGGGTTCCCGCCTCAGGATCTCCAGGGCCTTCTCACCGTTGACGGCGCTGAGCTGCCGCCACCCTGTGAGCCCCTTGAGGCCGGTCTGGTAGAAGCGCAGCGTGGCCGGCTCATCCTCCACCAGCAGCACCACCTTCGGCCGGCCCTCCTGCACGGGGGGCTTCCATCCGAAGGGGTTGGTCTCTTCCCGAACCATCTCAAAACGGAGGATACCTCATCGGGCGCCCGCCGCCATCCCTCAGCCTTCCTGACCCTTGGGAATCTTCCGCACCGGAACGGGCTCCCGGGCCATGAGGGCCTGCACCTTGGCCCGGTGCGCCGGGTGGCTCTTCAGCCAGTCCTCGACCCACAGGGGTCGTGCGCCATCCTCGTACCGGAGGTTCTTCCGTTCCGCGGCCAGCAGGGACTGGATCACGGCCTCCTCCAGCACCTCGGGTGGCGTGGGCTGGCCGGTCTCGAAGATGGGTTCCGCGAGGTACCACCGGAGCTTCGCCTCCACGGGCTTCCCCCAGGGCGCATAGGTCCTGTCCTCGAGTCCTCCTGGCACCACGCCCTTCTCCAGGTTCTCTCCGTACAGGTAGTAGAACACCGCCGCACCGTCCCCCCAGTTCCTAAGCACCTGGAGGGCACCGCCCACCAGCCGGGCCTGGAGCTCCGGATCTGCCGGCCGGGTGGTCCGGAAGTCCCAGGGTCCTGCGTGAGCCCCGGCGACGCTGGGATAGCCGATCTCGGTGATCATGACCGGCCGGTGGAAGCGGGCCTCGAGCGTTCGGGCCTTGTACACGATCCACCACCAGCCATCCCGGATCTGGGCTTCGGTGGGTGTGTCATCCCGCTTGGCAATGGGATCGTATGTGTTCACTCCGATGACATCCAGGGCGTCCCCGAAGGTGAAGCCGTCGTGCGAGTCGAAGTTCACGCTGTACGTGACCTTGCCCCTGAAGACGCCCTTCACTGCACCGATCAGCCGGCGCCACTGGTCCGGGAAGCGGTGCGTGGAAGCCATCTCGGTGCCCACGCTGTACCACTCGAC
>CAYZND010000303.1:0-4612 GCA_964479495.1 uncultured Mesoterricola sp. | reverse complement strand
CTCCGGATCCGATCACGCGCAGGCCTGGCACCGCATGGAGCAGCGTCCCTTCGAGGCGATCCCGCAGGGCTCGCACCCGGTCCATGTCCGGCAGATGAGCCCGGGCCCGTTCCGCCGCCACCCCCAGGCCCACCAGAGCAGGCACGTTCTCCGTCCCTCCCCGCCGGTCCCGCTCCTGGTGCCCGCCCAGCATCAGCGGCTTGGGCCGGAGTCCCCGTCGGATGTAGAGGGCGCCGGCGCCCTTGGGCCCATGGATCTTGTGGCCGCTCAAGTTCAGCAGGTCCGCGACCGCCACCAGGGGCTCCAGGGGGAGCTTCCCTGCGGCCTGTACCGCATCCACGTGCAGCAGGGAGCCCCGTTCCTTGACCAGGGCGGCCACTTCCTCGATGGGAAAGATCACGCCGCTCTCATTGTTCACGGCCATCACCGACACCACGGCCGTATCGGGGCGGATCACCTGGCGGAGCTGCTCCAGCCGCAGCAGTCCCTCCGGGTCGACCCCCACTTCCGTGACCTCGACGCCCTGCCGGCGCAGCCAGCCCGACACC
This sequence comes from uncultured Mesoterricola sp., assembly GCA_964479495.1. GTDB lineage: Bacteria > Acidobacteriota > Holophagae > Holophagales > Holophagaceae > UBA1801. The sequence goes on along the minus strand of CAYZND010000303.1, from coordinate 4,064 downwards.
GCACGCAGGGCGCTGTGCTCCACGGATGTGGTCACAAGGTGGCGTTGGCCGGGAAAGGCCTCGAGCACGCCCCGGAGGGCGTGGTTGATCCCCTCGGTGCCTCCGCTGTTGAAGACCACCTCCGCCGGCTGGCAGCCCAGGAGAACCGCCACCTGGGCCCGGGCCTGGACGAGTGCCCCTTCGGGCATCCGCCCCATCGGGTGGGCCGAGCTCGCATTGCCCCAGTGCTCCCTCAGGTAGGGGAGCATGGCCTCCACCACTTCCGGGGCGGGACGCGTCGTGGCGTTGTTGTCCAGGTAGATCACGGGTTCCTCACGGCTTCATCCGGGGTCGCCCGCGGCGGGCCAGCGGCGGGCCTTCGGGCTCCGACCGGAGGCCGAACTCCTTGAGCTTCCGGTAGAGGGTGTTGCGGCTGATGCCGAGCATCGTCGCCGCCCGGCTCATGTTTCCCTGCGAGGTCCGCAGGGCGTCCTCGATGCCGCGCCGCTCCATCTCCTGGAAGGTCACCACCGCAGGTGAAGCCGCGCCTTTGCGTCCGCCCTTGAGCGATTCCGCCAGGTGCTTCACTTCGATGGTCTTTCCCTCGGCGTTGAAGGCGGCCAGCTCGAGCACGGATTCCAGCTCGGCGATGTTGCCCGGCCAGGAATAGGCGACCAGCAGGTCCTTGGCCCGGCGGGAGACCGCCAGGTCCGTCCCGAACTGCCCCTGAAGACGCTCGATGAAGCGCTCGATGAGGTGCGGGATGTCCTCGGCCCGCTCCCGCAGCGCCGGCAGGTGGATCGTGCAGGGAGCCAGCAGGGCGAACAGATCCTCCCGGAACGAGCCTGTCCGCACACGCTCCTCCAGGCGGTTCTCGGTGGAGGCCATCACCCGGAGATCGACGGGGATGGTCCGCTTTCCCCCCAGGCGGACCACGCCTCGGGTCTCAAGGATGTGCACGAGGAGGCCCTGCATCTCCAGGGGCAGGGCATCGATCTCCTCGATGAAGAGGGTTCCGCCATTCGCCAGCTCGAACTTGCTGGGCTGCCCCGCGAAGTAGGGCCGGTTCAGGGCACCCGGCTCGAAACCCAGCAGTTCCTCGATCACATGCTCGCGGGGAATCGCTTGGCCATTGACGGCCAGGAATGGCCCCTCCGACCGCCGGCCGCTGTTGTGGATGGCCCGGGCCAGCGAGTTCTTGCCGGTGCCCTGCTCGCCGGTCAGCAGCACGCACCCCGGCCGGTCCACCACGGCCTCGGCCTGCCGCCGCACCGCCTGGGCGGCCGTCCCATGGCCGGAGAGGTCGTCCAGGGTCAGCCGGGCCTGGGAGCCCAGGAGCCGGTTCACCAGTTGATGCACCTGTGCGATGGGCCGGAGGGTGGTGATAAAGGCCATGGGCTCGCCGCTCTGCTGCCGCACGATGCGCAGGCTCACGGAGACGTCATGCTTCACGCCGTCCACCCGGAGGCTCGCCTCCACGTCGTTCAGCTCCTGCCCCCGGGCCACCGCGCCGACGACGCCTTCGGAGAGCGCGATCCGGTCCGCGACGGGCCGGCCGACGACCTGGGAGGGCTTGAGCCCCAGCAGCTCCCCGCCCCGGCCGTTCAAGTGCGTCACGACCCCCTGGGCCGTCCAGGCGAGGATCCCTTCCGAGACGGCATCCAGGGTCGCATTGAACTCCGTGGCCTGGGCGTTGGCCTCCCGGATGAAGTATTCCGCCTGGAGCTGGTTCTCGATGGCCTTGGACGCAGCGAACACGGCCCCCAGGGATTGCGGCCGCACATCCACCTGCCGGCGCAGCAGGCCGAGGGCACCGAGGATGTGCCCCGACGGGTCGTGGAGGGGGGCCGCCGCCGTGTAGAGGTCGTGGAATCCCTCTAGGAAGTGCTCGGGCCCGGCCACCTGGACCGGAAAGCTCTCGGCGATGGCCAGCGAAAACGCGTTCGTGCCGATCCGGTCCTCGTCCAGGAACGCCCCAGGCTTGAAACCCAGGCTGCGGGCGTGGGCCTCGATGTCGGCGTCCCCCAGCATCTCGAAGATGCAGGAGGCGCTGTCCGTCAGGATCAGCAGGTTCCCGGTCCCCTCCAGGAACTGGTAGATGTCCTCCATGACCGGCCTTGCCACGAGCTTCAGGAAGTTGTGGGGAATGGAGATGAGAGGGTGCAGTCCCGGGCTGAGGTAGGCCCACTTGGGAGGGTGGTGAGGATGGAGCCGCGGGGCGCAGCGCTGCCAGGAGAGCCCCACGATGGGATCGAGCCCATCCGCCAGCCCCCGGCCATCCACGAACCGCTCCCAGGCCTCCTTCAGCCTGGCGAGATCGATCGGGACATCCTGCGGCTGCATCCACCACCCCTTCGCTCACCGCCCGGGCTGGACGGAAGAAGCTCCAGCCAGCATACCTGACCGTTCTTGGCCGAGGGTCAGGCCCCGCCGGCAGTCGCTGCGGCCCGGCAGGCCTGACGCACTTCCGCAGTGGTCCCCAGTGCCAGGACCCGGGTGGCCAGGTCCCGCGCTTCGGGCCAGGTCAGCTCCCGCAGCCTCCGCTTCACGGCGGGGATGGCCGGGGCGCTCATGCTGAGCTCGTCGACGCCGAGCCCCAGTAGGACCGGGATCGCGTCGGGATCGGCCCCGAGTTCGCCGCAGAGGCCCACCCACTTGCCCTGGGCATGCGCGGCGTCCGCTATGCGCTTCACCAGGCCGAGCACCACGGGATGGCAGGGGTCACCGAGGGCGGCCACCCGTGTGTTCCCCCGCTCCGCAGCGAGGGTGTACTGCGTCAGGTCGTTGGTGCCGATGGAGAAGAAGTCCACCTCGGCCGCCAGGAGGTCCGCCAGGAGCGCCGCCGAGGGAACCTCGACCATGATGCCGGTCTCGAGGCGGTCCGGCACGGCATGGCCCGCGGCCAAGGCCTCCGCCCGGGCTTCGGCCAGTAAACCTTTCGCGGCACGGAGCTCTTCGAGGGTGGCCACCATGGGGAACATCACGCGGAGGGGATGCAGGGCGGCGGCACGCAGGATGGCCCGGAGCTGCGTCTTGAAGAAGGCGGGCTGGGCCAGGCACATGCGGATGGCCCGCCAGCCCAGGAAGGGGTTCGCCTCCTGCCCGAGGTCGATGTAGGGCAGCGGCTTGTCGCCCCCGATGTCCAGGGTCCGGATGATGACCGGCCGACCTCCCATGACCTCGGCGATGTCCCGGTAGGCGGCAACCTGTTCCTCTTCGTCCGGCGCGTCCTTCCGGTCCAGGAACAGGAACTCCGTGCGCAGCAGGCCGATCCCTTCGGCGCCCAGCGCCACGGCCACCCGAGCCTCCGCCAGGGACCCGATGTTCGCACCGATCTCGATCCGGCGACCGTCTTTCGAGACCGCCGGCGCGGCGCTCTCGGCCAGGGCCGACGCAGCCGCCGCCTCCCGCACGACGAGCTCAGCGGTATAGGCGGCCAGGGTCTCGGCGTCGGGTTCCGGGATCACCCAGCCGCGGTCCGCATCCACCACGAGGCTCTCCCCCTCGGGCATTGCCAGGATGCCCTGCCCCAGGCCTACCACTGCGGGAATGCCGAAGGTGCGCGCGAGGATGGCGCTGTGGGAGGTGGGACTGCCCGAGGCCGTACAGATGCCCCGCACGAGGCGGGGATCCAGGCGGGCCGTGACCGCGGGGGTGAGGTCATCGGCGATGAGGATGCCCGGCGATTCGAGGACCGGCCCTCCCTCCGCTTCGCCCAGCAGGTGGATGATCACCTGCCGGCTCACGTCCAGCACATCCACGGCACGACCCCGCAGGTAGGGATCCTCCATGGCGCGGTAGCTGTCGGCAGCCGCTTCGCTGGCCCGCTGCCAGGCTTCGGCCCCATTGCGCTGCTCCTGGAAGATCAGGTTCCGGGCCGGTTCCAGCAGCGAGGGATCCGCCAGGAACAGCAGGTGGGCTTCGAAGATCCCAGCGGCCTGCCGGTCCCCTCGGCGGGCCACCTCGGCCATGGTGCGCTCCAGGTCCTTCCGGGTCTGTGCGAGGGCGCCTTCCAGGCGCTCCCATTCGCCAGGCGCATCCGTGACTCCGTGGACAGGCAGCTCGGGAGTGCGCAGGTGGAGATG
>CAYZND010000302.1:2157-4618 GCA_964479495.1 uncultured Mesoterricola sp. | reverse complement strand
CCCGGTAGGCGCGGGTGATGGTACTGACGTTCACCCCCAGGAGATCCGCCAGGAGGCGGTGGGTGGGGAGGGGGTCCCCCGGCCGCAGCTGCCCCAGGCGGATCGCATCCCCAATGGCCTCAACAATCGCGAGGTAAGTGGGCTGGTTGGATTGCGTGATGTCAGGAACCCACATTGTCATGCACACAATCTCCGTTTTCGTGCACACAAACTTAACACATCGGAAGGCGGCCTCCTGTCGCCGATTCCCCAGGAGAGATTCCATGTCCCCCATCCAGTTCAATGGAACGACCGTGGAGCAGAACGAGGAAGGCTTCCTCGTGGATCCCGCCCTCTGGAACGAGGAACTGGCCATGCTTCTCGCAAAGAACGAGGAAGGCCTGGACCAGCTCACCGAAGCCCACTGGTCCGTGATCCGCTTCATCCGCGCCCACTTCCTGGAGCACAACGCTGCGCCGATGGTCCGCTCCATCTGCAAGTCGCTGGGTCTCCCCCTGAAGCAGATCTACGAGCTGTTCCCCAGTGGTCCCGCCAAGGGAGCCTGCAAGCTGGCCGGTCTGCCCAAGCCCGACGGCTGCGTCTAGCCCTGCGAGCGGTCGGATCATGAGCCGATTCCTCTTCATCCTGGAAAACGAGGTGCAGCTCGCCGCCCTCGCCTTCCTCACCGTCGTCTACCTTCTCCGCCTGGCGTGGCTCTTCCGCTTCCGCACCGCCCCGGAGCGCACCTATGCCGCCGGCAGCGCCGGGGCCGGGATCGCCCTCTCGATGATGAACGTGGCCATGCCCTGGGCCATGGAATCGACCCGGAAGGACGTTTTCTTCTACGTGCAGTTCGTGGTCTTCCACATCGGCGTGGTGCTGGGCATCGCGGCCACCTTCATCATCCCCTACTGGCCCGCGCTGTTCACGATCCAGCCCGTGGTGATTCTCTTCCAGGTGGCCCTTGGGGCGGCCTTCCTGGTGGGCCTGCTGCGGCTCTGGCGCAGGTTGACCCGGCCCGCCCTGCGCCTCATCAGCACGGCCGACGACCTGCTCTCGCTCACGCTGATGACCCTCTTCTTCCTGGCGGGAGCCCTGGCGGTGTCCAACCGCTACGAGCAGGGCGAGGGTGCGCTGATCGCATTTTTCGCGCTCACCACCTTCTTCCTGATCTACGTGCCCTTCTCCAAGATCTGCCACTACCTCTACTACCCCTTCACCCGCTTCTACTTGGGCCGGATGCAGGGACACCGGGGCGTCGTGGCCAAGCAGCGCCGTGTGGAGTGAAGACGTGAGCGAACCACGGATCGACCTCAACGACGTTCTGGAACTGCCCCTGCAGACCGGCTCCCAGGAGAAGGCCGCGGCCAACCCACCCGCCTCGCTGAAGGAAGGCCGCCTGAAGGTCTACGACCCCAAGGCGGACAATTCGGCCCGCTTCGCGGAGCTGCTGCGGGAGCGGATGACCCGCGCGCTGGCCACCTCCATGACCGGCTGCGTCCACTGCGGCCTGTGTGCAGGCGCCTGCCACTATGCACTGGCCCGCCCCGACGACCCGGCCATGACCCCGGCCCACAAGGCGGATCAGGTGCGTCGCGTCTTCAAGCGGAAGATCGACTGGACCGGCCGGGTGTTCCCGAAGCTGGTCCACGCCGGCGCGCCCGCCGACGATGCGGACCTCAACCGCCTGAAGAACATGGTGTTCGGCACCTGCAGCGCCTGCCGGCGCTGTACCTACAACTGCCCGATGGGCGTGGACAACGCCGCGATCATCCGCACAGCCCGGGGCATTCTGGCCGAGCTGGGCATCGTACCCGAGGGCGTGTTCAATGTCAGCCGAGACCAGTGGGAGACGGGCAACCAGATGGGCGTCTCCGAGCAGGACTACCTGGAGACGGTCGACTGGGTGAAGGAGGACCTTCAGCTGGAGCTCGGCAAGGACGATGTCGAGCTGCCCATCGACCGGGAAGGGTGCGACTTCATGTACACCCTCAATCCGCGCGAGATCAAGTTCGATCCTCGCTCCCTGGGCAACGCCGCCAAGATCTTCGCGGCCGCGGGCGAGAGCTGGACCCTGCCGAGCTACGGGTGGGACCAGACCAACTTCGGCCTCTTCTCCGGCGACGACAAGCTGGGCGGCTTTGTCGCCCGCAACCTCTACGAATCGGCCGTCAAGCTGAAGGCCAAGCGGATCGTCATCTCCGAGTGCGGCCACGGCTACCGCTCCAGCCGCTGGGAAGGCTACACCTGGGCCAAGTACGACCAGGACGTGCCCTCGGAGTCCGTGATCCTCACCCTGATCCGGTACCTGAAGGAAGGCCGCATCAAGGTCGACAAGAGCCTCAATGCGCTGCCCGTCACCTTCCACGACTCCTGCAACATTGCCCGCTCGGGCGACCTGGTGGAGGAGCCGCGCTGGATCCTGAACCGCGTCTGCAGCGACTTCCGCGAGATGTATCCCAACGGCCGCAAGAACTTCTGC
>CAYZND010000302.1:0-2147 GCA_964479495.1 uncultured Mesoterricola sp. | reverse complement strand
ACCGGCGGCAGCGGCCTGCTGTCCATGGCCGAGTACCGGCCCCTGCGCCGGGAAGTCGGCAGGATCAAGGCCGAGCAGCTGAAGGCCACCGGGGCCAAGATCGTGTGCACCATGTGCCACAACTGCGTCGACGGCCTGAACGACGTGATCAAGCACTACAAACTCGACATGAAGGTCGTGCAGATCCTCGACCTCGTGGCGGATGCGCTCGCTTGACAAGGATTTTCATCTTTTCATCCCCTTTATCCCCTTTATCCCTGTTCATTCATCTTTTGCTTTTTCTGCCCGGGAACTGAAAAAGATTGATCAACAGGGATGAAGGGGATGAAGGGGATAAAAACAAAAGCAGTGATCGTCATCCCGCTTCCAGTATTCACGAAAGGAAACCATCCATGTCCGCAGCCACTCAATCATGTCCCTACCTGAAGCTGGAGAACGTGCCCAGCTGTCCGATGATCTACCTGGACAACGGCGCCACGTCCTTCCCGAAGCCCGAAGAGACTTACACCTTCATGGACGCGTTCTACCGCAAGGCCGGCGTAAACCCCGGCCGCAGCGGCTTCGATCTCTGCCTGGAGGCCGGTAGCCTGGTGGACGAAACCCGCAAGCTGATGACCAAGTTCTTCGGCGGCACGGACTCCAACCGCCTGACCTTCGGCTACAACTCCACGGACGCCCTGAACCTCGTCATCTTTGGTCTGCTCCAGAAGGGTGACCATGTCATCACCACCCATGTGGAGCACAACGCCACCCTGCGCCCCCTCTGGAAGCTGGAGCAGGATGGCGTCGAGGTGGACTGGGTCGATTTCGATCAGCTGGGTTACGTGGATCCCCAGGAGATCATCTGCCGCATGAAGCCGAACACCAAGGCGGTGGTGATGAACCACGGCTCCAACGTCATCGGCACCGTGCAGGATGTGGCCACCGTTGGGAAGGTCTGCCGCGAGCGGGGCATCCATCTGGTCCTGGATGTAAGCCAGACGGCGGGCATGGTGCCCGTGAAGATGGACGTGCTGGGCGCCGATGTCATCTGCTTCACCGGCCACAAGAGCCTCATGGGTCCCATGGGGATCGGCGGGATGTATGTCCGCGAGGGCGTGGAGATCGCCAAGACCCGCGCGGGCGGCACCGGCGTGAAGAGCGTTCAGCGCGACCACCTGGATGAGTACCCCTACCGCATGGAGTACGGCACTCCCAACCTGCCCGGCATCGCGGGCCTGAACGCCGGCGTGAAGTGGGTGGAGAAGCAGGGCATCGAGGCCATCCACTGCCACGAGATGGCCCTCTGGACCCGCCTGCGGGATGGCCTCAAGACCATCCCCGGCGTGACGCTCTACTGCGCTGAGGACGTGCCCGGAAAGGAACGCATCAGCGTGCTCTCCTTCAACGTGGATGGCCTGGAGGCCATGGATACCGGCACCATGCTGGATGTGGACTACAACATCGCCTGCCGCACGGGCCTGCACTGCACGCCCATGGTCCACGAGCATCTGGGCACGGACAAGCTCCACGGCGCCGCCCGTTTCGGCATCGGCCCGTTCAACACCGAGGCCCACATCGACGCCGCGATCGCCGCTGTGCGCGAGATCGCCGAAATGCAGTCCAAGAAGAAGTAGCCAGGACCTCTGTTCGTGACACGAAGTCGGGCGCCTTCGGGCGCCCGGATTCTATACTTCCTCCAACCCCCATTCCAGAAGGAGCCAGACCATGAACGCCGTCGACATTCCTCGCCGCCTCCGTGAGCTCCGCAACCTCGTGGGCAACACGCCCCTCCTCGCCATCGACCTGGAGTTCAAGGGGCGGCCCCGGCGCATCTACGCCAAGGCCGAGAACCTGAACATGACGGGCAGCATCAAGGACCGCATGGCCCTGCACATCCTGGGCAAGGGCTACGAGCGCGGGGTGCTGAAGCCGGGCGCCCCCATCGCCGAGGCCACCAGTGGTAACACGGGCATCTCCTTCTCGGCCCTGGGCCGGGCGCTGGGGCACCCTGTCACCATCTTCATGCCGGACTGGATGAGCCAGGAGCGCAAGGACCTGATCCGCAGCCTGGGCGCGACCATCCGCCTGGTGAGCCGGGAGGAGGGCGGCTTCCTGGGGCTGTCTCTTATACACATCTGACGCTGCCGACGAATAGAGAGGTGTAG
>CAYZND010000301.1:0-4659 GCA_964479495.1 uncultured Mesoterricola sp. | reverse complement strand
CTACACCTCTCTATTCGTCGGCAGCGTCAGATGTGTATAAGAGACAGGGGGCGTATCGGGGGAACGACTCCCTCCTGGATACGCTCCTGTTCCCCAGCCGTCAAGTTTTCCGCTCGGGCTCAGGATCTGCTGGAGAAGGCTTCAAACCCTCGCTGCACGTGAGGTTCCGGGAGGGGCTCCAGGGCCTCGTCCTCTCGGCCAGCATCCGGTTCGCGGGAGCGAACGAGGCATGATCGGAGGCGCGCACGGAAAGGTCCACGTCCCTGCATCGATTCGCCAGAGGCCTGGTTCTGGATCTGCCCCAGCCCCGTCAACGGTGTGCGAACTCCTTCACCGCGGCAACGAGTTCCTCGCACTTGATGGGCTTGTAGATGATGCGCTTCACGCCGAATTTGAGGAGATTGGCTTGCACCTCCTCATCCCTGAACGCCGTCAGGATCATCACCGGGATTTCAGGATTCGACCGTTTCACCATCTTGGCCACCGTTGCGCCGTTGCATCCTGGCATCTGATAGTCGGCGATCACGAGGGCGGGGGAGGAGGCTGCGACCTTGTCGGGAATATCCATCGCTGAAAGCGGCAACCATCGCTCCGACTCGAAGCCGGACCGCTCGAGGCAGCGACAGATGTAGTCACTCATCATGGGGCTGTCATCGATGACGAGAACCTTGGGCACGGATGCATCGCTCCTTCTGCATCACCCAGTCTAGCGATATTGGTGCGTTGCGGCTCGACTCCCCATGGCGTCGAGAGGGACGCGTCAAGCCGTGCCCAGCCAGGCGACGGCCTTCCTGCCTGGATCCATCGGAGCCTGGGAGAGGGGCGCCAGATCGGTGTGGTCAGCCGTCGATCGCCTTCTCCAGGGCCTCCTTCAGGTCCTGGATGGAGTAGGGCTTCTTCAGGAAGCTGGTGAAGCCGTGTTCCTTCACCAGCTTGTGTCCGGTCTCGTCGCTGTAGCCGCTGCAGAGGATGGCGCGGGTGCCGGGGCGGAGGGCCTTGATGGCCTCGAAGGCTTCGCTGCCGGTCATGTTGGGCATGGTGGCGTCCATGAGGATGGCCAGGATCTGATCGGCATGCTGCTCGAAGACGCTGACGGCTTCGCGCCCATCCTTGGCCACGAGCACCTGGAAGCCCAGGAAGTCCGTCAGGATTTCCGAGCCGGTGGCGCGCACACCGGCGTCGTCATCCACGAGCAGGACGTAGCCGGTACGGGCCGCTGAGGACGCCCTGGATGTGAGCGGAGACTCGGGGGCGGGCAGGGATTGGTGAACGGCAAAGGCGGTAAGGAAGGTGCTGCCCTTGCCGGGTTCGCTCCAGACCCGCAGACCGGCGCGGTGGGACTTCAGGATGCCGAGGGCCGAGGCCAGGCCCAGTCCCCGGCCGGCCTCCTTCGTGGTGAAGAAGGGATCGAACAGGCGGCCCAGGGTCTGGGGCGTCATGCCGCAGCCGGTGTCCGCCACGGAGAGCACCACTGCGTGGCCCGCGGGAGGCGGTTCACTCCAGAAGCCCTCGCTTCGGTTCGCGTCCTGGAGCTCCGACAGGGCAATCGTCACGCTTCCGTGCCGTCCTTCGAGCGACTCATCCGCGTTGGTGACGAGGGCGGTGAGCACCTGGAGGATCTGCCCGGGGTCTCCTTCCACCGCCGGCAGGCCGTCCGGAATGTGGTAGCGGATCTCCGTGGCCGGTCCCGTGAGCGTGGCGAAGAGGGTCGAGTGCATCCGCACCAGCTCGGCCAGGTCCACGGCGATGACGCTGCTGGAGCCTTTCCCGGAGTAGTCGAGCATCTGCTGGGAGAGCGCCTTGGCCTGGTGCAGGCTCTGGAGGGCCCGCTCCACGGCCCGCCGCGCGCGATCGGGATCCGAGGACAGCTCCAGGGCCATCTCGAGGTTTCCCTGGATCGTCTGGAACAGGTTGTTGAAGTCGTGGGCGATCCCCCCTGCGAGGATCGTGAGGCTCTCGGCCTTGTGGGCCTGCCGGACCGAGATCTCCTGCCGCTTTCGCTCCCGGATGTCCGTGATGATGCCCAGGGTGCCCGTGAAGTCCCCTTGCGGACTGAACAGCGGCTCGGCGGAGATGAGCACGTCCACGGGCGACCCGTCCCGGTGCTGCAGCTGGAGCTCGTACTGCTCGGAGAGGCCCTGCTGGCGTTGCCGGAGGCGTTCCTGCCAGGTCTCGGCGCTGTAGTCGTAGGTCAGCTCGAAGAAGGTGCGGCCCAGGACCTCCGTCATGGAGAGATCCAGCATGCGGAGGAACTTCGGGTTGCAATAGGTGAAGCGCCCCTGGGCATCCGTGGAGATCAGCCCCTCCCCCATCTTCTCCGTCAGGGCCCGGTACTTGGCCTCGCTGCCCAGGCGGGCCTGCTCGGCGTCCCGCAGCTCGGTCACGTCGAGGATCACGCCGATGAGGCCGCCGACAGCGCCGGTCTCGTCCGTGAAGGTGGCCTTGTTGAAGATGACACGGTGGAGCCGTCCGTCCGCCAGCTTCAGGGAGGACTCGTACACCTGGCTGCCGGGGTTCTTCAGGAGTTCCAGGTCCTTGCGGTGGTACGTCTCGGCCAAGTCCGAGGGCGCGATGTCCCGGGCGGTCCTTCCGATCAGCTGGCTCTTGGAGAGGCCCAGGGCGAGCTCGAAGGCCAGGTTGCAGCCCAGGTAGCGCTCCTGCGCGTCCTTGTAGAAGACGGGCGCCGGGATGGCATCGATGAGGGTCTGCAGGGAGATGGGGTCGATGTGCTGCACGGTGTCAGGGGATGGAAGGAAGTCTCCAGCATACCGGCAACCCGTTGGGCAACAGGGCTGGCTTTATCCAGGCCGCGCATTCCGCTGATGCCTAAGCGGGATTAATGAGGCCATTCCGGAAGGCTTTCCTAAGCTGGACATCCGCCCCGACCCGGGGCGGGCACGAGGTTTCCCATGGCTGCACCTGCGACGCCCAAGTACACGCGCCCTGAACCCATCCATCTGCCGGACCGGCAGTGGCCCGCCCGCGAGCTGAAGGCCAGCCCGCTGTGGGCTTCCGTGGACCTTCGGGACGGGAACCAGGCCCTGCCCAACCCCCTGAACCCGGCCCAGAAGCTGGAGTACTTCGAACTGCTCTGCAAGGTGGGCTTCAAGACCATCGAGGTGGCCTTCCCCTCCGCCAGCCAGGACGACTTCGAGTTCACCCGCCGCCTCATCGAGGAAGACCGCATCCCGGACGATGTCTTCATCATGGTCCTCACCCAGTGCCGGGAGCACCTGATCGACCGCACGTTCGAGTCCATCAAGGGCGCGAAGAAGGCGGTGCTGCACGCCTACTGCGCCGCCTCGGAGCTGCACATGCAGCAGGTCTTCAGCCTCTCCCACGCCGACACGCGGCAGATGGTGGTCGATTCCGTGAAGCAGATCCGGCGTTTGGCGGAGGCCATGCCTGAGAGTGACATCCGCTTCGAGTTCTCGCCCGAGGAGTTCACGGATACGGACCTGGACTTTGCCATCGAGCTCTGCGAGGCCGCCTTCGAGGCCTGGGGGCGGGCCACGGCGGAGAAGCCCATGATCCTGAACCTGCCCGCCACCGTGGAGCGTCGGCCGCCCTACCAGCACGCGGATATGATCGAGCTCTTCTGCCGCCGCTTCTCCCAGCGCGACAAGGTGCTTGTCTCCGCCCATCCCCACAACGACCAGGGCATGGCCGTGGCCGCGGCGGAGATGGCCGTGCTGGCGGGTGCGGATCGCGTGGAAGGCACCCTCTTCGGGCATGGCGAGCGCACCGGGAACGTCGACCTCGTGGTGCTGGCCAACAACTTCTTCTCGCGCGGCATCCCCACGGGACTGGACTTCTCCACCTTGCCGGAGATTGCGGCCACGGTGGAGCGGCTCACGGGCATGCCCGTCTACTACCGGGCGCCCTACGTGGGCGAGTACGTCTTCACGGCCTTCTCGGGTTCCCACCAGGACGCCATCCGCAAGGGCCTGAACCGCATCAACGAGGCGCCCAGCAAGTTCGGGGCCCGCTGGAAGGTGCCCTACCTGCACGTGGATCCCACGGACCTGGGGCGCAAGTACGAGAGCCTCATCCGCATCAACTCCCAGTCCGGCAAGGGTGGCGCCCTCTGGGTTCTGGAACAGGAATACGGCCTGCAGCCCCCCAAGCAGATGCATGCGGAGATCGGCGGCGCGATCCAGAAGCTGTCCGACCGCGTGGGGCGCGAGGTGACGGCGTCGGAGGTCCACGAGGCCTTCGAGGAGGCCTTCGTGCGCCCGGGCGGCCCCTACGAGCTGAGGGGCTTCTGGCCCCGGCCCGATGACCATCAACCGACCCTCATCCACGGGGAGGTCCACCTGGCGATCAACGGGGAGGAGAAGCGCGCCAGCGCCGATGGCAACGGTCCCCTCTCCGCCTTCGTGCACGCCCTCTACCAGCTCGGCATCGAGGACTTCGCCGTGGACAACTACCACGAGCAGGCCCTGGGCAAGGGTGAGGACGCGGTGGCGGTGGCCTACGTGCCCCTCAAGTTCAAGGGGAACGGCACCCTGTTCGGCGTCGGGAAGGACACCAACATCGATCAGGCCGCCGTGCACGCCATCATCGCGGGGCTCAACCGGAGGGCCGTCCAGCTGGGGTGAAGGCGCTAGGAGCGTGTCCAAGTAATGGGAAGAGCCGCGCTGGAGCGCCGGGCGAGCA
>CAYZND010000300.1:0-4695 GCA_964479495.1 uncultured Mesoterricola sp. | reverse complement strand
GTTCACGGGGATCACGGAGATGTGGTTCAGCAGGACCTCGTCCCCCTCCACCAGGACGGCGAGCTTCACGCGGTCCTTCACGCCCAGGTAGCTGGCCCGGTCGATGACGGTGTACGCGTTCTGGGCATCGGTGAAGAGCAGGGTGGAGGTGTTGCCCTCGGCGCCCTTGGCGTAGACCTGGTACCAGGCGCCCTCGGGCTTGAGGCCCGACTTGGCCCAGAGGTCCATCTCCGCCACGTGGGTGCCCGACTTGTCGCCCCGGCTGATGAAGGGCGTGGACTTCGCCGCCAGGGCCTTCAGGGCCTCCAGCGCGTTCTTCATGCCCTTGACCCCCGCGGGATCCGCGGCGGGGCCCACGATGACGAAGTCGTTGTACATGAGCGGCACGCGCTCCGTGCCGAAGCCCTCGGCCACGAACTTCTCCTCCAGGGCCTTGGCGTGGGCCAGCACCACGTCCACGCTGCCCTGCTTGGCGATGTCCAGGGCCGCCCCGGTGCCGGCGCCGATGTGGCGCACGCGGATGCCCGTCTCCTTCTCGAAGGCGTTCTCAAGGGCGTCGATGACGCCCGAGTCGATGGGGCCGATGGTGCTCGCCATGTAGACGAAGCCCTTGCTCTCCTGGGCACCCAGCCCCAGGGAGACGAGCAGACCGCACGCCAGCGATCGCAGCACATGCTTCATGGTTACCTCCGTACGTTGTATACGGAGATATTGTGCGCTTTCAGCTCGCGATCCGCACCCCTCGTTTTGGGGCGTTAAGGTGCGGATCGCAAGCCGCCCATTGGTATGGATCCAGAATGGGATGTTTCGATGGTTGCATGTGGATATAGCGAAGGGCAAGGACAACCTCTGGTGCCCTGCGGGAAGGGGATCCTGCCCGGTCAGCGGGCGTTCCGGGCCTGGATGAGTTCCGCCAGGATGCTGACGGCGATCTCCACCGCGCTGCGGCCCCCGAGGGGAAGGCCGATGGGGGCATGGAGCCGCGGAAAGCGGTCCTCGGGCACGCCGTCGTCCCGGAGCCGCTGGAGGCGCCGGGGCAGGGAGCGGCGGCTGCCCAGGACGCCCACATAGCGGGCCTCGCTGGTCAGGGCGGCCCGGAGGGCGGGATCGTCCAGCTTGGTGTCGTGGGACAGGATGGCCACGTAGGTGTCCGGATCCGGCGCCAGGGCGGCCAAGGCCTCGCCCGGCCACTCCCGGCGTAGGGCCGCGCCGGGGAACCGCTCGGGCGTGGCGAAGGCGGGTCGCGGATCCACGACCACGAGCTCGAAGCCAGCGAGGGAGGCCATCGGGACAAGGAACTCCGTGATGTGGACGGCGCCAACGATGACAAGGCGGGGGATGCGCGGGAACAGGTCCACGAAGAGCTGGAGTCCTTCCGCCTCCAGGACGAATCCCGCCGGCTCGGCGAGCCGCTCCTGGATCCGCTCCACCGTCTTGCCGGACAGCTCGAGGAGGCCCCCCGAGGCGCCTTCGGCGTCGATGATGCGCTTCTGGAGCAGGCGCTCGGAAGGGCCTTCCAGTACGCTCACGAGGGCGAAGGGTTCACGTCCTTCGAGCCGCTCCTGGATCGTCCGAAAGAGGTCCTCATAGGCCGAGAAGGGCTCCACCAGGATGCAGGCGGTGCCGCCACAGGTGAGGCCCTCGGAGAGGACGGAGCCGTCCGAGACCGCCGTGCGGAGTACCCGTGGCGTGCCGGACTTCAGGGCGCCCCGGGCCGCCTGGATGGCGTCGTTCTCCACGCACCCTGCGCTCACGGATCCCGCCAGGCCCCCCTTCAGGGTCACGGCCAGCTTGGAGCCCACCTGCCGCGGAGAGGAACCCCAGGTCTCGATCACCGTGGCGAGACCGATGGACTCGCCCTGTGCGCGCCAAGCCGCGAGGTGGGAAAGAATGTCGCGCATGGGAATGCCTCCGGCAGTACAGGAGTTAGGCGAGCTCTTGGATCCGCCGCTTACCCCGAGTCGTGAGGGGGGAAGCCTCGCCATAGGTCAGCACGAGGTCGAGGCCGGGGGGAAGGGCCTCCACGATCGTGTCGATGGCCACAGGGGCTTCGGCCTCCACCGTCAGGGCGAGGGTAGGACGGCTTGTGGAGCGGTCAAGGGAAGCCCGGAACCCTCGGACCTGGGGCATCCCGAATAGCCGGGCATCCAGTCGGTGGATGCTGAGGATCCCGCCTCCCACAGGGAGGTCGTTCTCGCGGCGTCCTTCCACGCGCCCGAGGCGTGGCAGGGTTCCGCCGCAGGGGCAGGGGTCTGCCACCAGGCGGGCCCGGTCCCCGGTCCGGTACCGCAGCAGGGGCATGGCTTCCTGGGCGAAGGTGGTGACCACCAGCTCGCCGGGCTCGCCCGGACGAAGGGGCCGACCCGATTGCGGGTCCACCACCTCCAGGAGCAACTCGGGGTGCCGCACATGGTGGCCCTCTCCGGCCTCGCACTGGACGGCGCAGCCAAAGCCCGTCTCCGTCATGCCGAAGTGCGTGAACACGCGGCAGCCCCAGCGCTCCTGGAGCGTCTTGATGACGCACTCAGGTACGTAGTCTGCGCTCAGCAGGACGGTGCGGGGCCGCAGGGCGCCATCCTTCCGGCAGAGGTAGAGGAGCTCGGCGGGCAGGCCCACGAGGCAGTGGGCCGAGCGGGCCGCGGCCAGCGTCTCCTCAGCGCCCCAGGCCAGGTCCCCGATGCGGGCCCGTGCGCCCAGGCGGCCCACGGCGGTCTGGAGGAGGCGGGCAATGCTGTGCTCCGTGTCCGCACCCATGAGGATGAGGGCTTCCTGGCCGGCCTCCACCAGCATGGCCATCCCTAAGGCAAAGAAGGACACGGTGCGCTCCAGGTCGGCCTGGGAGAAGAAGATCCGCTTCTTCGGCCCCGTGGTGCCCGAGGTGCACACGGTGGTCGCCCGGGCCACCTGCCCCTGGGGGATGCAGAGGAAGGCCAGCGGATCCGCGGCGATCTCCGAGGGCCAGGAGAAGGGCAGGCTATCAAGGGTGCCATCGAAGGACTGGAGACGCGGCGCCTGGAGGCGGCTGTGGGACTGGATCCGGGAGAGGGTCTCGGCGAGCCGGGCGAGCTGCCAAGCCCGCAGGGCAGCGGGGTCCGCCTCGGCGAGACCCGCCTGGGCCAGGGTCCACGTGTCGATGGCGCAGGTCATGGCGACTCCCGCCGGGCCACGAGGAGGACATAGCCGCAGTCGATGGCCTTCAAGCGCGTCCGGTCGACCCCTAGCTCCGCACACAGGGCGCCCGCGCCTCCCTCGAGGATCCGCTGTCCCCAGAGGGCGCGCAGGTGGGGGGTGAAGTCCTCCTCGTGCCTCACGCGGAAGCCCTGGGCCTGCAGCCGGGTCCGCAGCGTGGGCAGCGTCTCCACGCGCCCCAGGCAGCCCGCGAGGTCGGCAGCCTCTCCGCGGGCATGGACATCCGACAGCACAAGCCATCCACCGGGAGCCAGCACCCGCCGGGCCTCTGCCAGCACCCGGCGTGGGTCGTCCACGACCGAGAAGCTGCACTCCATCAGCACGCCTTCAAAACATGCATCCAAGAAGGGCAGGGCCTCTCCCGGGGCGCAGGTCAGGTGCGCACGGCCCGCCATCGCAGCCGGATCGCGGTCCACGCCTTGGGCCTCGAACCCATAACGTTCGCGCAAGTGGCGCACCGTGTCGCCGGTGCCGCAGCCGATGTCCAGGACTCGCGCTCCGGGCGCGAGGGTGCAGAGGGACAGGCCCCGCTCGGTGATGATGAAGCCCCCGGGACGGTTCATGGGCACAACGGCGAGAGGTGGTGGGCGCAGAAAGGGACGAAGCGTCCCCGGTCGTAGACATGGAGGCTGCAGCGCTGGAGGCGCTCCAGGTCCAGGGTGCCCGCGTCCTGGAAGGCCATGGCCGTCACGGTGAAGCCGTGGGACTTCACCCGGCCCAGGAAGGTGTCCATCTGGCGCAGGTCGACAGAGCTGGGTTCGGGTCCGTACTCCTTCGGCCGCTCCCAGCGGCGGCCCACGAACAGGCGGTTCTGCTCGGCGGTGGCGAGCGTGGGCGCGCAGCACGCGCCCTCTTTCCGCTTCGTGAGGGGCATCAGGCGGTGGTCGGGGGTCACGACGAAGTCCCCGTGGAAGCCGCAGAGGGGGTGATCGCAGCGGGAAGGGGCGAGGTGCGCGAGTTCGAGCAGCCCTTCGGACTGGCGCACCAGCTCCACCAGGAGCTGGTCCAGGGTGAAGCGGTCGGTGTCCGAAGGCCGGGCGGGCATGCGACCGAGGTGGGTCACGGGCTGGAAGTGGATGCCCCGGACGGCAGGGGCCTGCTGGATCCCGAAGCGCAGCAGCTCGCCGAGGTTGTGCGTGTTCACGCCTGGCACCACCGTCGGTACGAGGGTGACGCCGAGGTTCAGCCGGGCACACGCCTCGATGGCCTTCCGCTTCAGGGCGAGCAGCGGCTGGCCCCGCAGCGTTTCGTGGATGTGCTCCTCGGTGCCATCGAACTGCAGGAAGACGAAGGAGAGACCGGCCTCGGCCAGAGCCCTCGCATATCCGGCATCCTGGCCCAATCGCAGCCCGTTCGTGTTGAGCTGCACGTAGCGGCAGCCGGCCAGCTTCGCGGCAGCGACGATCTCCGGCAGGTCGTCTCGCAGGGTGGGTTCGCCCCCCGTGAGTTGGACCAGGGTCTGGCCGGGCACCGTCAGCTGCTTGAGGTCTTCGGTCAGTTCCGCGA
>CAYZND010000299.1:0-4702 GCA_964479495.1 uncultured Mesoterricola sp. | reverse complement strand
CACCTTCGCCAAGCTGTTCAACAAGTGGCTCCCCGGCAAGAAGATGCCGAAGTAGGCCGAAAGGCATGACCGGAGAGGCTCGCAGGAGCCCCTCCGGCGGAAAACCCATCTCCCCTCTCCGCGAGGAACGACCATGGCCACCAGCGTTGCCAAACGTCTCAACGTCAGCATCATCCTGACGATCAGCATTCTTCTGCTGGCGATGGGGATCGTTACCTCGGTCAAATCGAGGTCCAATCTCAACCTGCAGCTGAACAACATCACCAAGCTCGTCCAGGGGCAGTTGACGGTTTCCCTTCCAGCCCCCATCTGGAACGTGGACAACAAGCAGATCGAGAACATCCTCCGCGCCGGCATGATCGCCGAGGACGTGGAAGCCATCATCGTGACGGGTCCCAAGGGTCCCATCGCCATCATGGAGCGAGAAGCGGACCAGAAGCCTGTCATCAAGGAGGCACCGAGCGAACACAAGGGGACTCGCTCCACCATCGTCCCCATCGTGTACGACGACAACGGCACGCCCAAAGAGATCGGAAAGATCGAGCTCCACATGTCCACCCGGGGCATGGACGCCATCTTCCGCAGCAGCTTGATCTGGCTGGTCGTCATGATCGTCGTCCTGGACATCATCCTCATCGTAGTGCTCTCTTCCGTGGTCCAGGTGGGCGTCATCCGCCCCCTCCATCAGTTCCGGGACGCCCTGGCGTCCATGACGGGCAGCGACGCGGACCTTACGCGCAAGCTGGATGACAAGCGCCCCGACGAGTTCGGCCAGATCGCCCACTTCTTCAACATCGTCACCGAACAGTTCCGGGGCATCGTCCAGAGCCTCGCCGGAGAGGCGGACAACGTGGCCAGCGGCTCCGCGGAACTCAGCGCCACCGCCGAGCAGATGCAGCTGACCACCGCCGAGATCGCCCACGGCAGCGAGAAGCAGCGGGTCAGCATGCAGGGCGTGCTGACGGACATGGACCGCCTGGCGGGTCTCATCGACGAAATGGGCGCGCGGCTGGGTGAGTCCTCCAACCGCGCAGGCCAGGCCGTGGACATCTCCCGCGACGGGGCCCAGGCGGGCGAGGCCACCGCCAGCGCCATGGACACGATCCGGGATGCCACCAAGCGCATGGCCCAGGCCGTGAGCGTGGTCCACGAGATCGCCGACCAGACCAACCTCCTCTCGCTGAACGCGGCCATCGAGGCCGCCAAGGCGGGCGAGCTTGGCAAGGGCTTCTCCGTGGTCGCCGAGGAAGTGCGGAAGCTGGCCGAGCGCAGCGCCCAGGCCACCCGCGAGATCCAGGCCCTCATCCGCGAAGTGGACTCCAGCGTCGAGCAGGGCGGCAAGACCGTGTTCCGCAGTGTGGAGTCCCTGCAGATCATCCGCAGCCACATCGAGAACCTCGCCCGGAACTTCCAGGGCATCTCGGAAGCCATGAAGCAGCAGAGCACCACGGGCGCGGAAGTGCGCGGCCATGTGGAAGGCACCAACAAGGAGATCGAACGCAGCGTCAGCGCCAGCCACGAGCTCTCGGCCACCGTCGAGGAGATCGTCCGCACCGCCGGCGAACTGGCCAAGGTGGCGGAAGGCCTCACCGCCCACGTGGCCCGCTACAAGGTCTAAGCGGTCGCTGATGCAGGGAGGCAACGGTCCGCCCCGGCGGACCGTTGCTCATTGCTAGCTCGGGCGCTGCACCCAGGGCAGGGCTTCGAGATCCACATTGCCCCCAGAGAGGATCACCCCGATCTTCCGTCCAGAGAGGTCGAGGCGGTGTTCCCAGAGGACGGCCAGCGGCACGGCTGCGGAAGGCTCGATGACGAGCTTGGCGCGCTCCCAGACGAACCTCATGGCGGCCACGATGCCCTCCTCGCTCACGGTCACGATCCGCTCCACCCGGTCCCGGATGATCGGGAAGGTCAGCTCTCCGAGCGAAGTCAGGAGCCCATCCGCGATGGTATTCGGGTGCTCCGAGGGCACGATCCGACCTCCCGCCAGGGAGCGGAAGGCATCATCCGCCCCAATGGGTTCCCCCCCGATGACTCGGATGCCGGGAGCCATCGCCGTGCCGGCGATGGCCGTCCCGCTGAGCAATCCACCACCTCCCACCGGTGCCAGGAGGACATCGAGGTCGGGGACCTCCTGCAGGAGCTCCAGAGTCGCTGTCCCTTGTCCGGCAATCACACGGGCGTCGTTGTAGGGATGGATCACCACCGCACCCGTACGATTCACCACCTCGGCCAAGGTTGTTTCTCGTGCCAGGAGCGTCGGCTCGCACAGGGCGATCCTTCCGCCGTATCCCTCAACCCCGGCCTTCTTCACGGAGGGCGCATTGCTTGGCATGACGATGTAGGCCGGGACCCCGCGCAGCCGCGCGGCCAAAGCCAAGGCCTGGGCGTGGTTCCCCGAGGAATGGGTCGCCACTCCGCGAGCAACCTCCGCTTCCGAGAGTGAAAAGACGGCATTGCAGGCACCCCGGAACTTGAAGGCACCCACGCGCTGGAAGTTCTCGCACTTCAAGAACACCCGGGCATCCACCTGCCGGTCCAGGCTTTCGCAGGTGAACACGGGCGTCCGGTGGGCATAGGCCCGGATGCGCTCCGCCGCATGGTGGATGTCCTGCAGCGTTGGGCGCATCCGGAGCCTCCCTGATCTCGAATGATGTTACGCGGGATGCCTGGTGGCGGCAGCCTCCGCATCCACAAGGTCCTGGATGGAAAGGAGCGGGAAGTCGTTCCGCTCCGCAAACCATGCGAGCGTCCGCCCCCGCATCATCGTCCCATCCGGATTCATAAGCTCGCACAGGACCGCCGCAGGCCGGAAGCCCGCCAGCCTCGCCAGCTCCACGGAGCCTTCCGTGTGGCCGAGTCGGCAAGCCAGCCCTCCGGGGTGGGCGCGCAAGGGGAAGACATGCCCGGGCCGCGCCAGGTCTTCCGGCTTGGCTTCAGGCCGAATGGCCGTTCGGATCGTGACCAGTCGGTCGTGGGCGGATACTCCAGTCGTCACGCCTTCCTTCGCTTCGATTGAGACCGTGAAGGCAGTTCCATGACGGCTGTCGTTCTGCGCCACCATCTGGGGCAGCTCCAGCTGACGGGCCAGGAGGTCGTCCAGGCACAGGCACACAATCCCGCTGCACTCTCGGATCATCATGGCCATGATCTCTTCGTTGATCGTCTCGGCCGGAATGATCAGATCCCCTTCGTTCTCCCGGCCAGGATCGTCCACGAGCACGGCGGCTCGTCCTTCCTTGAAGGCACAGATCGCAGCTTCCACACGGTTCCTAGGCATGTCGCCCTCCTTCTCTCATCCGGACTCTGACCGTCGGCTCCGGACTTCGACCGGATCTGCTGACCCCGCCATCGGCGGGCGCTCGCGGGCTTGGTGGACCCTTGGGTCTCACCCTACCGCCGGTGGGGATTTCCACCCCGCCCCGAAGTTGTCGTGTTGCGACGCTCGCAACGCAGGCATGATCTCATCACACCGGTGGACCGGGAAGTGCCCCGCGGTCCCTTCTCGGTTGCGGTGTCCTTCGATTCAGAGAGGCATTGGCGGGCTCAGAACATCTTCCCCATCACCAGGCCTGTCCCCAGAATTCCAACGAGCGCCAAGGCATAGATGCACATGGTGATCAGCGTGAACATACCGATGTACTTCCAGAACGACTTCTGCGCCCGGAGCGCCTCTTCAAGGCTGGCGGCGGAACGATCTTCGACCAGATCCGCGATCCGGCTCGCATATCGATTCAGGAACAGCACCGGGGGCAGATAGAGCAGGGCAAGCACGAGGTAGAGAGCCGCCATGCCGATGCGGGCCATCATCCCCATGTACCGGAAGAATCCCCCGCCCAGGATCGCCATGCCGAGCCCACCGAGGACCATGAGTGCCATGGCGATCATGCCCAGAACGGCCATGAAGCGGACCCAAGGCTTGGTCTTCCGGAGGTATTCAATGGCTTCGTCCGAGACTTGCCCAGTTGTCGCCGCCCCTCGCTGGGCAAACGGCTCTATCGCAGCCTGCGGAGCTACATACGGATTCACGGGGATCGGCGCCGGCATCGGAACGGGTGCTGGCATCGGGGCAGCAACCGGAATAGGAGCAGAGACAGGAATGGGTGCCGGCGCGGGCGCAGGAGCCAACTCAGGGATAGACTGGATGGCGGCCCAATCAGCCATACCTTCGCACCAGACCAAGTCAGAGGCCCGCAGGGCGCCGGTCGACAACATGCCGCGGATCTGTTCCTCAGGAGCCGGTCCCTGAGCCTTGCCATTCTGGACGTAATGCCAGAGCCTGCCCATGATGTACCTCCGCGTTGTTGCAGACAATCTGCCGCAAGGCGTCATCACCGTCAATGAAGGATATTCGATGTGACCACCTCCTCCCAGAAGTTGAGCGTATGATAGCTTTGGCTACTTTGGCCTGTGTCCCGTCAAGTGGTGTAGGAAGGCCGGCGCAGCCGGTTCCGTAAGTTTGTCAAAGCACTTCTGCTGATCGTCAGGCTGTGGGCGGTGTGGAAAGGCCGAAGGGCTTTCCAAGGGGCGGTGGGCAACCGCAGGTTGTCCATGGCTCCGGCACCGTCCATGGCCGGATTCAAGGTGGGCGCTCGGACCATTCACCCCTCATGCATCCATCCGGACATAGGCGATGCGGGCGCTGACGGTTGTGTATAAAAGCGTCTGTAAGTCCGGCCTAAGGGGCTACTGAAGGAGGGTG
>CAYZND010000298.1:0-4709 GCA_964479495.1 uncultured Mesoterricola sp. | reverse complement strand
CTTCCAGGACATCTTCGGCAGCTTCTTCGGCGGGGGGATCTTTTCCGATCTCTTCGGCATGGGGGGGAACCGGCGGCGAGGCGGCGGCGAGCGCGGCTCGGACCTCCAGTACAACCTGCGCCTCACCTTCAAGGAAGCCGTCTTCGGACTGGACTCCAAGGAACTGGAGATCCCCCGCCAGGAGACCTGCGATTCGTGCAAAGGCTCGGGCTGCGCCTCCGGCACCAGCCCCCAGACCTGCCCCCAGTGCCGGGGCCAGGGCCAGGTGGCCATGCGCCAGGGGTTCCTGCAGATGTATGTCGCATGCCCCCGCTGCGAGGGACGGGGCCAGTACATCCCAAGCCCCTGCAACACCTGCAAGGGCGAGGGCCGGGTCCACCGCCGCACCAAGGTGAAGTTCAAGATCCCCGCCGGCATCGACCGCGGGCAGCGCCTCCGCCTCGAAGGCGAAGGCGAGGCGGGCCGCTCGGGCGGGTCTTCCGGGGACCTCTTTGTCGTCTTCGACATCGAGAAGGATCCCCTCTACGAGCGGGACGGGTTCGACCTGCACCGGGTCATGGAGATGCCTTGGACCTTGCTGGTCCTGGGCGGGGACCACTTCTTCGAAACCCTCTACGGTGAGGAGAAGGTCCGCCTTTCCGCGGGCACACCGGCCGACAAGATCATCAAGGTTCCCAACGCAGGCGTGCCGCGCCTGAGAGGCACCGGCCGGGGTGACCTCTACCTCCACCTGCGGGTGGCGGTGCCCCAGAAGCTCTCGGGCGAGCAGGAGGACCTGGTCCGCCAGCTCCACGCCACCTTGACCGCCAACGGGCATAAACCTGGGACCGAGGAAGGATTTCTTGCTAAAGTCTTCGGTGCCGATAAGACCAAGAAGAAAAAAAAGTGAGGCTTACGCCTCTCGCGACGAATGCTTCCAATCCCTGACCCAGGAGGTGCCATGCGTCGGCTGACTTTGCTGCTCTCTCTTCCCGCTCTCCTCGTCACGGCCCAGGCGGCCACGACGGAGATGAGCCTCACGACCTCGGACGGCTACACCCTCTCCGGCACCCTCACGGTCCCCGAAGGCAAGGGCAAGCACCCGGTGGTCATCCTTGCACATCAGTTCCGGTCCGACCGGGACGGCTGGTCCGCCCTGGTGACCAAGCTCAACGAACGCGGCCTCGCGACCCTGGCCCTGGACCTTCGCGGGCATGGCGCCAGCACGGACCAGGCCGGCGTCAGGGTGGCCGTCACCAACGACTTCATGCCGTCCGCCCGCCTCGTGGGCTTCGATCAGATCCCCTCCGACCTCGCCCTGGCTGCCGCCTGGGTCCGCAAGCAGAAGGGGGTCGATGGCCGCCACCTCGGGCTGGCCGGATCCAGCATGGGGGCCTTCGCCTCCATCCTGGCCTCACCCAGGATCCGCCCCAACGTCGTGCTGGCCTTGAGCCCGGCAGGCATGGAGGCCTTCGGCGAGCGGGCCCGGGAACGCATGGTCACCGCGGCCACCCGCGCCCACGCCGCGATCATGGCCTTCGTCTCGATGGACGACAAGGAGGCCAACGAAAACGCGGAACCCTTGAAGCCCATCTTCGGTGCCAACATCCGCACCTTCGAGGGCAACCGTCACGGCTTCGACTTCCTCGCCCCGCACAGCGACGTGATGGCCGTCTTCTTCGCCGAATACCTGCTGCACCCCCATACCGGACGGGTGGCTCCCGCAGAACCTCCGAAGGTCGAGGCTACGCCTTCCGCGACCGTCCTGACTCCGCAGGCACCCCCCACCAATCCATAAGCAGCTCCGCGCCGTCCCAAGGAAAGGCCCCGGAGGAGGTACGGCCCTGTCCTTCAGGGGGATGGGCGTCGCTCCACCGGCCACAGGGTGTACCCGATCATCGCCAACACGAGGCCGTCCAGCCAGCCCGTCGCGAAGAGGGCCACCTGCGGCCGAAGAGCCTCCGCCCGACAGGCGTTGAGGGCGCCCGCCAAGCAGGCCCCGCCGATCATCCAGGAGAGCCACCCCCAGAACCGGCCCTGACAGGCCAGCGTGGGATGACGACGCCGCAGCGTGCGGATCGCCCAAACCAGGCAAGCGCCGAGGCCGAAGATGGAACCGGCGTACTGCAGGGCCTTGTAGACCGGCAGAGGCCCGAGGGTGTGGATGCCCAGTGCCGCCATCCCGTCACTCCCGCGGTGGGTGAAGTGGTCGCACAGGAGATGGCCCAGGATGCCAAGGAGGAGGGCCGGAAGATCCAGACTGACGTGTGGGTCCGGCTCCCGGCCTTCCGCCAGGCCCAGGCGGATCCGCCACCGGGGTCGGAGGAGCCGGCGCCACCCCAGCAGCACGAGGATCGCGGCTGGGGTGGTGAGCCACAGGAACCCGGGAAAGGTGTGGGCATAGACTCCCGTCGGCTCCCAGCGAACCAGGTACTCGAAATCGGGCGCAAGGCTTCCGATCACCAGCGCATCCGAGGGCAGATGCCGGCGGAGAGGCCAGGCCAAGGTGGCGTGGGCGAGCGTGAAAGGCATGGGACCAGAGGCTCACGGTTCCTGGGGCTTCGGCTCCCGGCTTGAGCTGAGGCCGTACCAGTCCAGCTTCCGCGTGACCAGCATGACGGCTCCCAGGGCTGCAAAGAGCAGGATCGACCCCATCAGCAGGGCGTTGTCCTCGGAGATCAGGAGCCCATAGAGCACGCCATACAGCAGCGCCAGGGACGCCGCAAAGCCCATCCCCCGCGTCCGGCTGCCCAGCACGTGGGAGAGATAGACGCCCAGCAGCAACACCGCCGCGGAACCCGCCACCAGGTAGGCCCAGAGGAACCGGAGGTGCTCCGAGAGGCTGATGAGCAGCAGGAAGAACATGGCGAGGGCCATCCCCACCAGCAGGTACTGCATGGGGTGGATGGGCAGGCGCTTCAGCACCTCGAAGAGGAAGAACGCTGCGAAGGTGAGGCCGACGAAGAGGATGCCGTACTTCACGGCCCGCTCGGACATGAGGTAGACGTTGACAGGCTCCACGAAGGTGACCTGGAAGACTTCGCCGGAGAGGCCTTCCCGTGCCGGCTCCAGGATCTGGCCCAGGTCCCGGGCGAGGTGGGAGACCTGCCAGAGGGCCTCGAAGCCCTGCCCGTCGATGCGGTGTTCCACGGGGAGGAACCGACCGCCAAAGCTGGGGCTGGGCCAGCCGGACTTCAGCACCACCCGGGTGTCGTCGGCCACGGGCGCGATGGAGAGGCTCTGGGAGCCCAGCAGCTCCAGGGGGATCTCGAAGGCCACGTCCCTTCCTTCCCGGACTTCAAAGCTTCCCAGGTCCGCCTGGATGGAGCGCCCCAGCACATCCTTGTCGGAACCTGCGGCAAAGTCGTAGGCCTGTCCGCCCCACTGGAGAACGGGTCGACTCTGGATGCCCCGCTGGTCCGTGATCCCCAGGACAAGGTGGACGCCGTCGACCGCGACGCTCTTTCCCTCTGCCTTGAGGCCAAAGGCCTGCGGAAGATGGAAGCGGCCCGTCAGCCTCGCATTCAGGTGGTAGAGCTGGGCTTTGTAGAGCCCCCGATGGCGCTCTTCGATGCGGGCCTCTCCACCGACCCGGAGTTCCTTCGGCACCAGCACGCGATGCCCCTCCTGGGACTCCAGCCGCTGCGAGATCTTCCCGGTCTTCTCGTCTTTCTCCTCCACCTTCCAGGTCTCGGTATAGCGGACCACCAGCAGAGGCCCCACGAGCTGCTGGGCCCCTGCGGCGCTCTCGGCGATGTTGGCTTCCACCTCCCGCTGGCGGCCGTTCCGTTCCCTCACCTTGTCCTCGATCAGGAGGAGCGGGATGAGCAGCAGCAGCGCCAATCCGAGGATGGCGAAGACTTTCCAGAGCAGGAACCGGCGCATGGGGCCTCCGAGGATGGGAATCCACCATGCTGCGTTTCCTGTGTGAAGGGAGGATGTGCCCCTGTGAAGCTGCTCAGGCCCGGGGCAGTCTCAGGCAGGCCTCGGCGCCCCCCTCGGGGTGGTTGGTCAGGGACACCGTTCCGCCATGGAGTTCCGCCACCTCTTTCACGAAGCTGAGGCCGAGGCCGGTGCTCTTGCGCCCGGAGTCCGGTCTGGGCAGGGAGTAGAAAGGCTCGAAGACCCTGTCGCGCGCGTAATCGGGAACGCCGTCCCCCCGATCCCGCAGGGCCACCGCAACCTGTTCGCCTTCCACGTGCACGGCGAGACTCACGGCACCGTCGTCGGGCGAGAAGTCGAGGGCATTGTCGAGCAGGTTCGAGAGGGCCTGCTCCAGCAGGAAGGCTTCGCCGATCACGAAGGCGTCCTCGACCAGAACCTTTTCCAGGCGGATCTTCCTGGCCGCGAATCGCGCGGCCTTGCCTTCCAGGACTGACTCCAGAAGCACGGCCACGGAGAGTCGCTCCGGGTGCTCGAGCTTCTGCCGCTGCTCCACCGAGGCCAGCCCCAGCATGCGCTCCACGAGCCGCCGCAGGCGTTCCTCCTGCTCTCGGATGTGGGTCATGAACCGGCGCCGATCCTCCGCCGGCATGTCCTCCTCCAGCAGCTCCGCGGCCCCATGGATGGCGGCGAGAGGGCTCTTCATCTCGTGGGTCAGGGTATGGACGTAGCGCTCCACATACGCCCGGTCTTCCAGGCGTGTGCGCATGGTCTCCAGGGCACGCCCCAGCTCCGCCAACTCCCCGCCGCCGATGGCAGGCAGGACGGCCTTCTGGCCCGCAGCCACC
>CAYZND010000297.1:0-4715 GCA_964479495.1 uncultured Mesoterricola sp. | reverse complement strand
ACGCTGTACCACTCGACACCCTCCTCCTGGGCGAGGGTCGCCAGGCGGACGTTGAAGGCCGTGTAGTGCCGCCACCACAGGTCCCAGCTCCTGGGTTCGATGTTGCCCCGCCACCAAGCGGCATTCCCGGCTTCGTCCCGCAGGTTGATGGTGGGGAAGAACATCATGCGCAGCCCCCGCTCCCGGGCCTGCCGGAAGGTCCGGCGCAGGCTCTCTTCGGTGGGGCTGCTGGTGGGGTGCCGGACGATCTCCACGCTGTCGAACCGCTCCATGCGATAGATGGCCTGCAGGCTCACGGCCGTGGCGCCCGTGGCGGCGATGCGCGACAGCTCCGGGCCATAGTCGTAGTCGGGGAGCCCAGCATACAGCCCCAGCACGATGCCCCGGGGCTGGGGAACCAGTCGACGACTCTCCCGGCGGCGCAGGTAGCCCCATTGCAGGGGAATCGCCATCAAGGCCAACACCGCCAAACTTCGTCTCAGCATCCACACCCCTGCCCGTCCACTGTATCCGGCCAGATGGGCCCCTGCGAATCCCCGCCCCGGGCTCGAATTCACTTCAACGTGGGATCGGTCGATAGGGAAAGGGACCTTGGACATCCATGAAAAGCTCCGAGACCTCCGCCACACGCAGACTGGCCCTCATCCTTTCGGTCATCGCCGGATCAGCTCTGCTCGCCGGTTCCCTGGGCTTCCTGCTCCGCGAAAGGGCGACCCTGCGCCGGAGCGTCGCGGATGCAGCCCGCCTTCAGGCCACCCTTGTGGCAGCCAGTCTCCAGGTTGATGCATCCGGTCAAATCAGCGCCGACAAGGCCATCGCCGCGCTTTCATCCATGCCCCGCATGACGATGACATGCATCTATGACGCCGGGGGCAGGCGGATCGCGGCCCATCCTCAAGGCCCGGCCACGGACGCCCTCCCCCCGCCTCCCATCGGCATCGATGCCGAAGTCTTCCAGGCCGACGCCCTCGATATCACCCGCGCCATCCGCCGGGAAGGCCGCACGGCTGGCTCCGTCTGGGTCCGGGCCAGCCTCGAGGGGGTCCGGGCCCAGTTCGCCCGCCTCACGCTCAAGGTCGCCGTGGCGGCGGTCGGACTGTTCGGGCTGGCGGTGCTGGCCGCCCGGGGCCTCCAACGGCGGATGGCCGCTCCACTGCTCGCCCTGTCCGGGACCGCCCGGAAGATATCCCAGGACCGGGACTTTTCCATGCGTCTCGAAAACCAGGGAAGTGAAGAGACGGCCGATCTGGCTGCCTCCGTGAACCTCATGCTCGACCATATCCAGTCCCGGGATGCCCAGCTGCTGGACTATCAGGAACACCTGGAGGAGCAGGTGCTCAGCCGCTCCGAGCAGCTGCTCCAGGTGAACACGCAGTTGCTCCTGGCGAAGGAAGCCGCGGAGGACGCGAGCCGGGCCAAGAGCCTGTTCCTGGCCAACATGAGCCATGAGCTGAGGACCCCGCTGAATGCCATCCTGCTCTACAGCGAGCTGTTGGTGGACGAAGTGAAGGAACGAGGGCTGGACGAGCTCGTCGGGGACCTGGACAGGATCCAGGCCGCAGGCAAGCACCTGCTGGGACTCATCGACGACATCCTGGACCTGTCCAAGATCGAGGCGGGCCGCATGACCGTCTTCACCGAAGAGTGCGAGCTGACCCCGCTGCTGGCCGAGATCGTGGCCACCGTGGAGCCCCTGGCCGCCAAGAACCGGAACCGGATCATTCTGGAACAAGCCGGGAATAATCTCTCGATCCACTCGGATCTCCGGAAGGTACGCCAGATCCTGTACAACCTTCTGCACAACGCGACGAAGTTCACGCAGGACGGCACCATCACGCTCTCGGCGGCCCTTGAGGAAGGCGACCCGGCCATGCTGGTCTTCCAGGTCTCCGACACGGGCATCGGCATGAACCCGCAGCAAGTCGAGCGCCTCTTCCAGGAGTTCACCCAGGCGGACGAGTCCACCACCCGGCGCTATGGAGGAACCGGGCTGGGCCTCACCCTGTGCCGCAAGTTCACCCACCTGCTCGGAGGCAGCATCCATGTGGACAGCGAAGCCGGCAAGGGCTCCACCTTCACCGTGCGCCTCCCCAGGAAGGGCCTGAGCCCAGCCGCTTCGGGCAGGAAGGCCACAGAGCCCTCCCACCGGGGCAAGGTCCTCATCGTCGACGATGACGCCGCCCTCCGGGACGCCCTGTTCCGCATGCTGACCAAGGAGGGCTTCTGGGTGGCCTTGGCCGGGAGTGGCGACGAGGGTCTCCGCATGGCCCGCTCCCTGCACCCGGACATCATCACGCTCGACATCGTGATGCCGGGGCTGGACGGCTGGCAGGTCCTGTCCAGCCTGAAGGCGGATCCGGAGCTGCACGCCATCCCGGTGGTCATCGTCACGGTCACGGAAGACCGGGCCAAGGGCTTCACGCTGGGGGCTGCGGACTACCTTCAGAAGCCCATCTCCAAGGAACAGCTGCTTTCCACGCTCTCGCGATGGGTGCCGAAACCTGTCGCCTCTCCTATCCTGATCGTGGAGGACGATGAACCCACCATGGAAGGCCTGCGCAGGATGCTCGAAAACGAAGGATTCGCCACACGCTGTGCCTTCGACGGACGGGATGCGGTGCGCGAGCTCCGTGACCGCCTCCCGAGCCTGGTCCTGCTGGACCTCCTGATGCCGGGCATGGACGGATTCCAGCTCATCTCCGAGATGCAGGGCCATTCCGAATGGGCTAGCATCCCTATCGTCGTCCTGACCGCCAAGGACCTCACACCGGACGACCTGGAGCAACTTAGAATGCCCCAAGTGCATCAGATCTACCGCAAGGGTGCCTGCAGCCGAGAAGAACTGGTGGAGGCCGTGCGGACTCAGGCTCTCCGAATGGCTGACGGAAGCCCCGGCGCTCGAAAGGACCACTGACATGACGAAGATCCTGCTGGTCGAGGACAACGAGATGAACCGCGACGTCATGTTCAGGCTCCTGAGCCGGCGAGGCTACCAGGTGGTGTTCGCCGAGGATGGCGAAGCCGCCATCGACCAGGCCGTGCAGGAGAAGCCCGACCTCGTCCTGATGGATATCAGCCTCCCGAAGATCGACGGCTATGAGGCCACCCGCCGCCTGCGGGAGATCGATTCCGGCAGGGACATCCCCATCATCGCCCTCACCGCCCACGCCATGACCAGCGACCGCGAAAAAGCCTTTGAAGCTGGTTGCACGGACTTCGAGACCAAGCCCGTCGAGTTCCCCAGGTTGCTGGCCAAGATCGAGTCCTACCTGGGAGGAACCCCCACATGACCGACCTGCAGGGGCACGTCCTCATCGTCGACGACCTGGAAAGCAACCGGGGAGCCCTTGTCCGCATCCTCGAGAAGGAAGGACTGACCACGGACGAGG
This sequence comes from uncultured Mesoterricola sp., assembly GCA_964479495.1. Lineage (GTDB taxonomy): Bacteria > Acidobacteriota > Holophagae > Holophagales > Holophagaceae > UBA1801. Next base: position 1,326 of record CAYZND010000297.1, on the reverse strand, counting down.
CCGTGGACGGCGTGGAGGCCCTGGAGAAGGTCCGGACCGGCAGCTATGACACCGTGCTGCTGGATGTCATGATGCCCCGGCTGGATGGTCTCGGGGTGCTGGCCGCCCTGAAGGCGGATCGCGAGCAATCGGACATCCCCGTCATCATGCTCTCTGCTTTCAATGAGTCCAAGGCGGTCCTGGACTGCATCTCGCTTGGAGCGGACGACTTCCTGCAGAAACCCATCGACCGGGCCCTGCTGAGGGCACGGCTGTCCTCCTGCCTGCGCCGGAAGCAGCTGCAGGACCGGGAGCGGGAGCACCTCATCCAGATGGAGGCCAACAACCAGGAGTTGAAACGGCTGAACCAGCTCAAGAGCCGGTTCCTGGCCGTGGCGGCCCACGATCTCAAGAATCCCATGTCCACGGTGCTGCTCCTGGTGGACAAGCTGCTCCAGATGGAGGAAGGGGCCGTGACCCTCGCCGAGCAGAAGCTCGCGGCGCGGCGCATCCGCGATTCCATCCACCGGATGCTGGGCACGGTGCAAGGCCTGATGGATTCCGCCGTCTACGAGTCCGAGCACCTCTCCCTCCGCCGCCGCCCCATCGATCTGACAGCCCTCGTCCGGTACGTGCTGGAGGAGAACCGCCTGTACGCCGCCTCCAAGCGCATTCACCTCCAAGGATTCCTGCCTTCGGCCCCCCTGATGGTGGAGGTCGACGAGATGCGGATCCGCGAGACCATCGACAACTTGGTCAACAACGCGATCAAGTTCTCGCCCCTGGACCGCAGCGTGGAGGTCGCCATCACGACGCCCGAGGGAGTCGAGAACACCGTCCGCATCGTGGTCAAGGACCATGGCCCTGGCCTGACGGAAGAGGACAAAGCCTCCGTGTTCGGACCCTACCAGCGGCTCTCGGCCATGCCGACGGGCGGAGAGACCTCCATCGGCATCGGCCTTTCCATCGTCAAGCAGATGGTCGAACTGCACGGAGGACGGGTCTGGGTCGAGAGCGAGAAGGGCATGGGAGCGGCGTTCTTCGTCGAGCTGCCCATCCGCGGCTAGGTTTCCTGGCTGAAGTCCTTCCTGACCAGCACCTGCAGAACCCGGGCTCCATCCATCTTCTGGACGCACATGCGGACCCCATCCACGATCACATTCTCATGGAGGGTGGGAACCCGCCCGAGGCGTGACATCAGCAAGCCCGCCAGGGTGTCGAAGCCACTTCGCTCCCAGGTCACGTTGAGCCGTTCTTCCAGGTCCTCCACATGGGTGGCCCCGGAGACCAGGAGATCTCCATCCGGCAGCAGGAGGATGTCCTCATCGGCCTCGTGCTCCTCCTGGA
>CAYZND010000296.1:0-4740 GCA_964479495.1 uncultured Mesoterricola sp. | reverse complement strand
CACCGATGCGATCAGCCCGAACTATGAGCGGAACGACGGAAACGATGTGAGTCTGGACCGGGAGTCCCTGCTGCTGGCCCGGACCCAGAATGCCTATACCCTCAGCTCCAACTTCGCCCAGCTGGAGCTGCGCAAGATCCACCAGCTGATCCGTGACGTGAGGGCCTGATGAGCTTCAACCAGATCAACGCAATCGCCGCCTCGGGCATGGCCGCCCAGCGCCTCCGGGTGCAGCTCATCGCCGCCAACGTGGCCAACAGCGAGACCACCCGAACCGCGGAGGGGGGCCCCTACCGCCGGAAGGACGCCGTGTTCCAGGTCGCCGATCTGGGCAAGACCCCGGAAGGGCTGGAGCTGGCCGGCGTCCGTGTGAGCCAGGTCCTGGCTTCCTCCGAGCCTTTCATCACGAAGTACGAGCCGACCCACCCGGATGCCAATGCCGACGGCGTGGTCTCCTATCCCAACGTCAACCCCGTGGAGGAGATGGTCAACCTCACCGAGGCGAGCCGGGCCTTCGAAGCCAACGTGGCGGTCCTCCGGGCCAGCCGGGCCATGGCCCTTTCGGCCCAGGACTTGCTGCGAGTCCAATGATGCCCGGTGACGGTTTTCTGACTGGCACGCCGCGTCCCCGAACCCCATCCTGAAGATGTAGTCACGAGCCCGCCCCATGGATCCCCTGAACCTCAACCCTGTGTCCCCCCTCAAGCCCCTGGCCGATCTGGGCCAGACGGGCAGCGAGGGCGCGGTGGAAGGCCCCAATTTCTCGGACATCCTGAAGCAGGCGCTCCAGGAAGTGGATGCGGCCCAGCACAATGCGGAACAAGAGGTACGGAACTTGATGACAGGGGAATCCACTGACATGCACACGGCCATTCTGGCGGTCCAGAAGGCTGATGTCAGCTTCCAGATGATGATGGCCGTCCGAGGCAAACTGATTGACGCCTACCGCGAAGTCATGCGCATGCAGATGTAGCGGTTAACGCTCCGGCCATCGAAAGGACCCCATGGCTGGAGAGAACGACCTCACCTCCCAATTCCAGAAAGCCTTCCAGGGCATGACCACCACGCAGAAGGCGATGGTGGGAGCCATCCTGGCGGTGGCCATCCTGGCCCTGGCGGGCCTGGGCATCTGGGCGAGCCAGGAGCGCATGGCCCCCCTGGCCAGCAACCTGGCGCCCGGGGATGCCAATGCCATTGTCGAGAGCCTGAAGAAGCAGAGCATTCCCTACGACCTGAGCTCCGACCAGCGGACCATCCTTGTGCCCGAAGGCCGGGTGGGAGAGCTGAGGCTGAACATGGCCGGCCAGGGGCTGCTCACGGGCGACAAGCTCGGCTATGAGAAGCTCGAGGCCCCCAGCCTCACCACCACCGACTTCACGCAGAAGGTGCAGTTCCGCCGGGCGGTGGAAGCTGATCTCTCCAAGACCCTCAAGGAGGGCCTGCCCCAGCTGGTGGCCGAAGCCCGGGTCCACATCACCCCCATGAACGACAGCCCCTTCGTCACGGAGCAGCAGGACGCCAAGGCTTCCGTGCTCCTGCGCCTGCGGGGCAGCAACGCCCTCTCCGACGAGAACACCCAGGGCATCGTCAACATCGTGGCCAACAGCGTGGAGGGCCTGAAGCCCGAGAACGTGGTGGTGGTGGACCAGTTCGGCCGGATCCTCTCCAAGAGCGGCCGGGACCCCATGGTGGGAGCCTCCGACAGCCAGAAGAAGGTCCAGCGGGAGGAGGAGGACCACCTTGTGAGCCGGGTCACCCAGCTGCTGGAGCCCGTCGTCGGCTTCGGCAAGGTGCGGGCCACGGCCCATGTGGAGCTGGACTTCGACAAGGTGAAGATCAACGAGGAGAAGTTCGACCCCCAGAGTCAGGTGGAGCGCTCCATCCAGCAGAAGGATGAGCAGAGCACCAAGCGGGATGGCGCGGCGGGCGTGCCCGGCACGCCTTCCAACGTGGCTCCGGCCACGGGGGGCGCCCTGCCCGCGGGGGTGATCGAGAGCTCCAGCCGCAAGGAGACGACCACCAACTTCGAGATCAGCAAGACCCTCTCCTCCACGGAACGGGCGCCGGGTTCCGTCAAGCGGGTCTCCCTCGCCGTCATCGTGGACCACGCCACCCTCTGGGAGAAGGACCCCAAGGGCGAGCCCGTGGAGAAGCTGCAGCCCCGCAGCGCCGAGGAGCTGAAGAAGCTGCGGGACCAGGTGGCCGCCGCCGTGGGCATCCAGGAGAAGCGCGGCGACCAGCTCACGGTGGAGAACCTGCCCTTCGCTGGATTGATGACACCCATCGAAAAGGTGGCATGGTGGCAGCCTCTCTTGGACTGGTTCTCAGCCAATGTCCTCAAGATCTTTTTAACTATATTTGGGTTGGTGGTCTTCTTCATGCTGGTGTTCCCCATGCTGAAAAAACTCTCCGCTGCCCTCAACAAACCTGTTCCCCTGCGTATCCACGCCGGCGAGGGAGGCGAGCCCGGCGCGCCGGCCTCCTCGCCCCGCAGGATCACCCCCACCAAGAGCGTGGCGGAGCTCGAGGCCGAGATCGAGGCCGAGCTCAACGCCGAGGGCGCCGCAGGCGCTCCCGAAGCACAGCGCCGCCAGCTCATCAAGAAGCGCATCCAGGAAAGCACCGGCCAGGATCCGGAGACCATCGCCTCCCTCATCCGGTCCTGGATGCTTGAAGACACGGGCGGGAGATAACGCATGGGCAAGCTGAACGGGACCCAGAAGGCTGCGGTGCTGATGGTGGCGCTGGGGGACGATTCTGCCGCGAGCATCTTCAAGTATCTGGAAGAGGACGAGATCCAGGCCATCTCCAAGGAGATCGCCCTCACCAAGCACGTGCAACCCGATGTGGCCGACGACGTTCTGGAAGAGTTCCACACCATGACCCTGGCGAAGACCTACATCGCCCAGGGCGGCATCGAATACGCCAAGAAGCTGCTCATCAAGTCCGTGGGCCCCGAGGCCGCGCGCAAGATCATCGACCGCCTGACCAAGGCCCTGGAGTCCAGCGCCGGCTTCAGCTCCATCGAGCGGGCGAACCCGGCCCAGCTCTCCAAGTTCATCCAGAACGAGCACCCCCAGACCATCGCCCTGATCCTGGCCCACCTCAACGCCAGCCAGGCCGGGGACCTCATCGCCAGCCTGCCGGAGACCCTGCGGGCGGATGTGGCCATGCGCATGGCCAACCTCCAGGAGATCAGCCCCGAGGTGGTGCGCCGCATCTCCCTGATCCTCGAGCAGAAGCTGGAGGCCCTGGGCTCCTTCGCCACGGAAGCCTACGGCGGCGTCCGGGCCGTGGCCGAGCTCTTCAACCGCATGGACCGCGGCACGGGCCGGGTGGTGCTGGAGAAGATCGAGAACGAGAACCCCCAGCTGGCCGCCAGCATCCGCGACCTGATGTTCGTGTTCGACGACATCCTGCTCATCGACGACCTGGGCATCGCCGAGATCCTCAAGCGCGTGGACAAGAAGGTCCTCACCACCGCCCTCAAGGGCACCAGCGACGAGCTTCGCAACCAGTTCTTCCGCAACATGTCCAGCCGCGCCGTCGAGCTCATGAAGGAGGAGATGGAGTTCATGGGCCCCGTGAAGCTCAAGGACGTGGAGAAGGCCCAGCACGAGATCGTCGAGATCGTCCGCCAGCTGGAAGAGGAAGGCGTCCTCAGCATCGGCGGCGGCGGGGGCGAGGACTATGTATCCTAGCCCTGCCGCCACGCGGATCATCCCCGCCCGGGTGGCGGAAACCAAGGAAGTGGAGGCCTTTCCCTATTTCGCCGCCACCTTCACGACGCCCCTGGCGGTGGACGATGGCTCCCTGGAGGGGGAGCAATCCGTGTCCGCGGACATCAGCAGCCCGGAGGAGGACGCCCGTCGCCTCGCCTCGGTGGATCAGATCATCTACGACAAGCTCCAGCAGGCCGAGCGGGAGGCCCACGACATCGCGCGGCGAGCCTACGAAGAGGGCTTCGCCGCCGGTGAGACCGAGGGCCGGACCTTCGGCGAGAGCCAGTACCGGTCCTTCATGCAGCGGCTGGAGGCCCATCTCGTGGAACTCTCCCAGTCCGCCACGCTGCTGTCCCAGGCCACCGAGGAGGAGGTCATCGCCCTGGCCCTGACCTTCGGGGAATACCTGGCGGCCCAGCAAATCGAGCAGTCGCAGCAGGCCATCCGGCCGCTCCTGGAGGCCGTCCTGGAGAGCCATCCCTTCAATGCCCCGGACTCCGCCGACCACGCGGCGCTGGTCATCCACCTCAACCCCAAGGACCTGGAGCAGCTCGGGGACGCCTACATCGGACTGCAAGGGATCGCGCTCCGGGAGGATCCGGACCTGAGCCGGGGCAGCCTGCGCATCGAGGCGGCGGAAGGCGTGCTCGAAGCGACACTGGAGCGGCGCCGGGAGCGCCTGCTGCAGGCCATCCACCGCGCCCGGGAGAAGGGAGCGGCCTGATGGATATCGAGTCGCTCCAGCGGCAGGTTCGCAAGCTACCCAGCGGCGACATCCTGGGACGGGTGTCGAAGGTGGTGGGGATCCTCGTGGAGTCCCGCGGGCCCGAAGCCTCCCTGGGCGAGCAGATGCTCATCCACATGGGAGGCGGACGCACCATCACCGCGGAAGTGGTGGGCTTCCAGAACCAGCAGGTGCTGCTCATGCCCATCGAGAACGCCGAAGGCATCCGGCCGGGCCTCCTGGTGGACTGTCTCTTATACACATCTGACGCTGCCGACGAATAGAGAGGTGTAG
>CAYZND010000295.1:4110-4754 GCA_964479495.1 uncultured Mesoterricola sp. | reverse complement strand
CAGCGTCAGAGAGGAAGATCTGACCGCTGCCGCGCTGGGCCATGTGCTCGACCATCACCGGGTGGATCTCGTGATCGTGGGCGAGCCCACCGAGCTGAAGCTGGGAACGGCCCAGAAGGGACGGGCCGGCCTCATCCTGGAGACCCGGGGCCGCACGGCCCACACCTCCCGGCCCGAGTTGGGGATCAATGCCGTCTACACCATGATGGAGGCTGTCGCCCGCATCCGCGCCCTGCCCCTGCCGGTGGACCCGGAGCTGGGTCCGGGCGTCTGTGAGCTCATCGAGATCGCCTCGGAGCCACGCCCCTCGCCGGGCATGGTGCCCGACCGCTGCACCGCCCGCTTCGCGCTCCGCGTGCTGCCGGGAGAGACCGCCGAGAGCCTGCTGCCGCGGATCGACGGAGCCCTGAGGGGTCTGGAGGGCGTCTCCGTCCGGCTGGTGGAACTGGAGCGGCGTACCCACACCGGACACAGCCTGGCCATGCGGGAGTTTGTCCCGGGCTGGCGGTACCCGGACAACGCACTGATGTCCCGGCTCCTGGCGGCCCTAAACACCCTCCCCTTCGCCGCGCCCTACACCACCAACGCCTCGGCTGCCGCCGCCCGCGGCATCCCCGCCTTCCTCTTCGGACCCGGCTCCATCG
>CAYZND010000295.1:0-4100 GCA_964479495.1 uncultured Mesoterricola sp. | reverse complement strand
CGGGCCGGGCTCGATTGAGCAAGCGCACACGGCCGACGAATGGATCGCCCTGGAACAGCTGGAGGCGGCAGTGGAGGCCTACCGCACCTGCGCCTTTGCTTTCCTGGGAGGCTAGCCGCTTCGGGAGGTGGATACCCGGTCGATCGGATCTGGAGCTTGGAGTCGGATCACCTCGTGGAGGGGAGCCTACGACATCCATCATCGCCGGTGCTTCCGCTGCCGAGCCGAGGGTGCACTCCTGGAGATTGGAGGCACCTGCCTTGCAGGGTATCCGTTGTTCAGTGAGCAACCTGAATGATGGCGAGACACCACACACGTCTTTGCCGCCACCAGCACAGAGACCGCTATGAGCTGTTACGCTTCCCATGCCATGCCCTGCGAATACCCGTATTTCCGATCGCCATTCACCAAAAGCATCTAGGCATCTTTCACTGGAACCGCTCTCGATGAACCCTACAAATCCCTATACACCTCCCGAAAGCCTCTGCCTGGACGTCACAACGGGTCCACCTGAGCCCGTTGAAAGCAATGAATGGAGTGCAGGCAAACGCCTTCTCCTCACCGTAGGCGTCATCATTCTCGTGACGCTGCTCGGGTTCCTCGAGATCCCGCTCATCCTCCTTGGAGGCTCAGTACTCGGAGGCCCAGCCTATACACGCACGGGCACGACAGCATTCCTGTCCATTGGCATCAGCCCCATCGTCCTGGCATTCATACTGGTGGAACTGTTTGCCCTTTCCATCCCTACACTGAGACAGAGACGGCTCGCCGGGGCGGAAGCCAGGGCGGGTCTGAGGCAAGCCTCTCTCCGCCTTGGAAGCCTGCTCATCTTCCTTCAGTCACTGTTCCATGTTTGGGAACTCCGGCACAACGGCTACATCGGTCCTGAAGGTCTGACGTTCTTCTTCACCGCCGCCGCGCTGGCTGCTGGTTCTTACACCCTGCTGTGGCTGATGCGCCTGGTGGACCGGCGCGGCCTGGGCCAAGGCTTTTCCGTCGTGCTGGCTGGGGTGCTGCTGTCCTGGGTTCTTCCGCGGCCTTGGGTGAAAGTGCCACCACCTGCAGCCCCGCCAGATAGTCCACTTCTGGGTTTGGCACTTGTTGTAATTCTGGCCTTCCTGGTGTTCCAGTCCCGACCGTCCACGGTCCAGGAATCTTTCCCGCGGTCACTACCCCTGCCCACGAGCGGCCTGCAGCCCCTGGTCCTGTCCACCCTCGGCTGGGGCTTCCTGGCCTCCCTGAGACAGCTCTTCCAGAGCGAAACAGGGTATTCGGTGCTTTCGGCGCTCAAGCCTTCCTCGCCGGGGAGCTATGTGGTCGTGCTCGCCCTGGCAATCCTCTTCTCAATCCTGTTCAACCGCCCATCCCACGTTCGCGAAGCGTGGGCTCGCAACTCCCCATGGCCTTTCGAAGAACTATCCCGGCATGTGCGGAGGCTATTCTGGAACGGGCTACTGGCTTCCGCCTTCCTGATGCTGGCAGGGAAGTTCCTTCAGTCCTTGCTGGATCGGCAAAGGGTTGCCATCGACGTAACAGCGCTGGCCGGCTTGGCTTTCATCAGCATGGACCTGCTGGGAGAGTGGCGTTTCCGGACCACTATAGCCCCCATCCGGACCGCTTGGGAGCTCCACCGCGTCCATGCCGTCGACCCAGTGCTCGCCGCTCTGCGAGAGGCGCGGATTCCCGCATTTCCTAGGGGTTTCAGGCATCGCTCCTTGATGCATTTCTTCGGTCCGATGGTGCCCGTCGAGATCCTCGTGCCAACCGAACACGAAGCGGAGGCTCGATCCATCGTCCAGAAGCTGACCCAACCTTCCCGGTGAGCACGAAATTCAGCCATTCCTATTCCTGGAACTGTGTGACCTTGCAGCCAACAGGGTGCTGACAACGTCCTCAATGCCCCTCAGGGAGCTGCTGAAGCGACTGGCCACGTCCGCAGGACAGCCCTGGAGAGCCTTCAGGACAGGATCCAGGGGACAGGGAAGGAACCATGAGAGCGTTCCATGCACAGTCAACGTCCTCTGGACTGGCCTGTGCCCGAAACAGGAATCACCCTGTCCCTATCCGCGGGAGTTCCATGATCCAACACCCCATCGCTCTCCTGCTGATGCTCCTTCTCCCCCTGAGCCTTCCAGCCAAGATGGCAAAGGGCGTCATCCAGGTGAACGACGTCGACTGGACCCCTTTCTTCATGCAGGGTGCACGCAAGGGCTTCGCCCACGAGATCCTCCAGGCATTCCTCGATGACAACCATCTCTCCCACGCTTTCATCCTGCTCCCGCCCCCGCGAACGGAGGCGTACATGAAGTCCGGCGAGGTCGATCTGTGCGTCTACTCGCGCAAGAAGGAGCGGGAAAACTACGTGTGGTTCGGCCGCGAACCACTCTTCTCCGTCGACTACCGGACCGCGGTGCGCGCAGATTCCAACCTTTCGTTCCATTCCCTGGAAGACCTTGAGCCCTACCGGATCGGACGGACACGAGGCATCGCCTATATACCGGAGATCGCCAGCTTCCTGGATCGTCCCGGTGTCGCCAGCCGGACCTCGATGACCAAGCATCTCAACGCTCAGGTCTTGATGCTGGTGGCCGGGCGCATCGATGCGCTCATCGAAGCCACCTCAGCCGTAGGCTGGAAAGCCGCCGAGAACAGGGTCGCCCATCGCATCGCCTTCACGAGGCCGGCGCTTTCGACCAAGCCCTACTACCTGACGGTCTCGAAAGACTCGAAGACCCTCGTCGACGGCCCGAAGTTCCTGGCCACTTTCGACACCTGGCTCAAGGGTTTCAAGAACACCCCTGACTACTCAGCCCCGGCTCGCTCGTACGCGCTCCAGCAGTGACGAACGGATCCTACGCGTGCTCCCGGAACCCTGCCACCACCAGGTAGCAAGGCCCTCCTGCGATGACCTTCAGCCCCAGCGCTTCCGCCTTCCGGATGGCCTCGGGGCTCTCGGCGCCGGGCTGCATCCACACGAACTCGGCCCGGGCGGCCGCGGCCTCCTCCACCGCCTGCTCGGTGATCTTGGGGGGCGTGATGATGGAGACGCCGCGCACCTGCCTCGGCACGGCCGCAAGGCTCGGGTAGGCCTTGATCCCCTCGATGAAATCCGCCCGGGGGTTGATGGGGTAGACCTCCAGCCCCTGCTGCTGGTAGGCCCGGAGCACCATGTTGCCGTACTTGTCCCGGTTGGAGCTGGCGCCCACCACGGCGTAGGGGCCTTCGGACATGAAATCGCGGATGATCTCGTTCACACTGGGCATGGTGCTCCTCACAGGATTGGATTGTTCCATGCCCCCTGGCGTGACGGAACGCGGTCATCCGATCGCCGCCCCTCGCCGCATCGACGGAGGTTTCATGCGCTGCGCCGCTGGACTGCTGCTGTCCGTGCCGCTTCTTTGGGCAGGCCCATCGACTCCGCCCATCCCCTCTCAGGCCGTCATCGGAATGGGAAGCCCGGCGGAACTGCCGGAACTGGCTTCGCAAGCCAAGGTCTTCTCGATCCGCCTGCGGCCCCGGAAGGACGAGGAATGGGTGGAGAGTTGCCTGAATCTCTCCCTCGATCAGAAGAAGTTCGGCTGCCACATTGTGGCCTACCGCATCCAGTGGTTCAGCGGAAGCTGGTCCGGCTGGTTCGTTCCCGGTGCGAACGACCTCTACAAGAAGCCCGGGGAACCCCTGCGTCGATTCTGGGCCTGCTTCAACGACCACACCTTCGAGATCATCTACCAGACGCCGGGGGAGCCGGTCTCCTTCCCGGATCCCGCGCCCTGAGGCGGGTTCCCGTTCCGGAGAGGCTCTAGGAGCCTGTCCAAGTAAGCGGAAGGAGCCGCGTTGAGTGCAAAGGGGTTGGAGGCAAGGCGGAGGGCGCAGCGCGGTGCGGGCACACCGTGCAAGCCCGACAACGCGGCATACAAGCCCTTTGCTCTCAACCCTTCGGGCTGGGGCGTCGGGCCACGCAGCTCTTCGTCAGGCTCGTCGAAGGTAGTACCTGCTACCTCCTCCTCGCCTTCCTTGATCTGCTCGCCCGGCGCTCCAGCGCGGACCTTCCCATTACTTGGACACGCTCCTAGCACTACTGTGTTATAGCCACACATGGA
>CAYZND010000294.1:0-4756 GCA_964479495.1 uncultured Mesoterricola sp. | reverse complement strand
CTACGATCTCGGCGGGGAGCGGTATCTGCGAACGGGCGAGGTGCTGCCCGACTCGGTCCTGGGCGAGCTGCGCACCTTCAACCCCATGGCGCGTCGGTGGTTCGGCATGGCCGACGAGGACGTGACCCAGCTCGATTGGCCGACCCTCGCGACCCAGCCCCGGATGGGCGCCCTGCCCGCCCTGGTGAGCGAGGTCCAGCAGTCCCAGCGCCCACGCCAGGAGGAGCTGCGCATCGGAGGGGAAGGCGAGGGCCGCCCCGTGCGAGCCATGCTGCTGCCCCTCACCAACGGCGGCGTGCTGGCGGTGCTGGAGGACCTCTCGCTCCTCGCCCAGGCGGAGAAGCGCGCGGCCTGGCAGGAGGTGGCCCGACGCATGGCCCACGAGGTGAAGAACCCCCTCACGCCCATCAAGCTCACCGCCCAGCGCCTGCTGCGCCGGAGCAAAGAGGGGCGCCTGGACACAGCCCTGGTGGCAGAAGCCACGGAGACCATCCTCACGGAGGTGACGAGCCTGGCCCACCTCGTGGACAGCTTCAGCCGCTTCGCCAAGCTGCCGGCCCCCCACCCGCGCCTGCTGGATGCCTGCGAGCTCCTGCGCCAGGTGGAGGCCCTCTATGCGCCCATCCATCCACGCCTGAGGTTCGCCCTGGAGGTGCCTAATGAGCCGGTGGAAGCCCTGTGGGACGGGGACATGATCAAGCGGGCCCTCATCAACCTTGTGGACAACGCCGTCAGCGCCATCGAAGGCCCCGGGTCCATCCGGCTGGCCCTCGTCCCCGACGGACGCCGCGCGCGCCTGGAGGTCCAGGACAGCGGCTCCGGCGTCCCGGTGGAGGACCGGGAGCGCCTCTTCGAGCCCTACTTCTCCACCAAGCGCAAAGGCACGGGACTGGGCCTGGCCATCGTGCGGCGCATCGCCCAGGACCACGCCGGCGAAGCGGAGTACGAGGCCCTTCCGGCAGGCAGCTTGTTCCGCCTGGACCTGCCCCTGGGGACCACGGCCTGAGACCCCTCGGCTATCCTGGCCTGCGATAGAGATTGCCAGGGGAAATGCACATGGTCAGCCTTGCCGATGTCCTCGAAGCCCGGGAGCGGATCGCCTCCGTCATCCACCGCACCGCGATCCTGCCCAGCCGCACCTTCAGCGAGATGAGCGGCAACGACATCTTCCTGAAGCCCGAGAACCTGCAGAAGACCGGCTCCTTCAAGCTGCGCGGCGCCTACAACCGCATCGCCACCCTCACCCCAGAGGAGAAGGCCAAGGGGGTCATCGCCTCCAGCGCCGGGAACCACGCCCAGGGCGTGGCCTACAGCGCGGCGGCCCACGGCGTGCCCTCCACCATCGTCATGCCCCAGCGCGCCCCCGTCGCCAAGGTGATGGCCACCCAGGCCTACGGCGCGGAGGTGGTGCTGCACGGCGTGGTGTACGACGATGCCTACCGGAAGGCCCGGGAGCTCCAGGAGGCGGAAGGCTTCACCTTCCTCCATCCCTTCAACGACCCCATGGTCATCGCGGGACAGGGCACCATCGCCCTGGAGATGCTGGAGGACCTGCCCGAGCTGGATGCCCTGGTGATCCCCATCGGCGGGGGCGGCCTGGCGGCGGGCATGGCGGTGGCCGCCAAGGCCCTCAAGCCCTCCATCCGCATCATCGGGGTGGAAGTGGAGCGCTTCGACGCCATGCGCCAGAGCGTGCTGGACGGGGACCTTGTCACCGTGAAGGCCGGCAGCACCCTCGCGGACGGCATCGCGGTGAAGAAGCCAGGGGACCTGACCTACGGCCTCATCCGCCATTACGTGGACGACATCGTCACCGTGAACGAGGAGGAGACGGCCGAGGCCATCCTCCTGCTGCTGGAGCGCGCGAAGTGGCTGGTGGAAGGAGCCGGAGCCGTGAGCGTCGCCGCGGCCGTGGAGCGCAAGCTGGGCCTGAGCGGCCGGAAGGTGGGCCTCGTGCTGAGCGGCGGCAACATCGACATCAACGTGCTCTCCATCATCATCGAGAAGGGCCTCATCCAGGCCGGGCGCAAGCTGAGGATCCGGACGATCCTGCAGGACAAGCCCGGCCAGCTGGCCCAGGTGATGGAGGTGCTGGCCGGCCTGGGCTCCAACATCCGCAGCATCCACCACGACCGCTACGCCGAGGAGGTGGAGCTCGGCTGCGTGCAGGTGGAGCTGGAGTCGGAGACCCGCAACCGCGACCACGCGGAGGACGTGCTGAAGGCCCTGAAGCAGCACGGATTCATCGTCAAGGAAGGGTGAAGCCGCGACTGTCCCAAGCAGGAACGCATGCTTCTCTAAATCCGGAGGCGCCGATGAACCCGAACCCGATCGCGAAGAGGCACGCGAGGAGAAGAGCGAGAATCCCAAAAACAATCGTGAGGATGCCGCCTCCCAGAGGCTGCGCCCGGGTCGCACGACTGGCAAGGCTGCGACGGGACACTTTTGCCTTCGGGCCTATCGCACGCGGAAGGTCACGGGTGGATCATGCCGACGAGATCAGCGACGACCTGGTTGATCGGTCTCATCGTTTCGACCTTTATTGCTGGAAGTCCGGCGTAAACAGAAAATCGTTCGCGAATGACCTGTTCTTCGCGCTCGGGTGTTCTGGCAAACGGACGCCGCAGTTGACGAAGAACGACTTCCTTGACACAGGTCTCTTCGTCCAGTGATGGAAGCAGAACGAAAGTCGACTCGCTCGACGCGATCTGCCGACGCCAGCAGGCGTAGTTGGGATGAACCTCGTCGTGATAGGTCATGAAGCCAGACGACAGAGCCAACACACTGGCCGAGGGTACGGCGTCAACCAAGTCGGAGTATAGATGGACGTTTCGGCTGGCGTAAGCCTGGTAGCCATGCTGATTGAGGAAGTCTGAAATAGAGCCGTGGCAAGCGGCGAACTGTGCATCCAGATCTACAAACCGGACGCCAAGCCGTGCAGCCAGAGCCGCGCCTGTCGTGGTTTTACCAGCCCCTCCAGGCCCAACGAGACGGATCATTCGCGTACTTTGGCTCCGAGGCATGGTGTCTCGATACCTAGCAACAACGGGCAGGGCTCAGGTGCGCAGCACGCTGAAGACCGGCAGCCCGGCCAGCTTCTCGCGGCCCGGCAGGTGACCCATCTCGATGAACAGCGTCAGCGCCATGGCCCGGGCACCGGTCCGCTCGATGAGGGCCCGCGCCGCGGCCGCCGTGCCGCCCGTGGCCAGCACATCGTCCACGATCAGCACGCGGTCGCCGGACTTGAAGGCCCCCTGGCAGATCTCCAGGGCATTCACCTCGCCGATGGTGTTGGTGTAGTCCTCGTGCAGCGTCTCGCAGGGCAGCTTGCCGGGCTTCCGGGCCGGCACGAAGCCGAGGCCCAGCTTCTGGGCCAGGGCGCTCCCGAAGATGAAGCCCCGGGATTCCAGCCCCAGCACGTGGGTGGGCTGGAGGGTCAGCACGGGCGCAGCCATGGCGTCGATGGCCGCGCTGAAGGCCTGCGCATCGGCCAGGAGCGGACTGATGTCGCAGAAGGCCATCCCGGGCGAAGGGAAGTCCTGCACGTCGCGGACGAAGGATCTGAAATTCATGGGCTACCGCCTCACTTCAAAGGGAAGGGGAAGCGATTGTCCCTCATCCAGGGGGATCCAGTCCAGCCTCGTGACGTAGGACATCGAGGGACCCCGCTCCAGCTGCCGTCTGAAGTCCTCCAGGGGGGCAGGCTCCCCGGCGGCTTCGCCCACCACCGTCCCGTCGTACTCGTTCCGCACCCATCCCGCGAGGCCCAGGTCCCAAGCCTGTTCCTGGACGAAGTAGCGGAACCCGACCCCCTGCACCCGGCCGTGGGCGGTGAAGGCCATCCGCATGTCAGCCTCCACCGTTGAAGGTGGCCTCGAAGGCTTCGCCGCGCGCCATCAGTTCCGGACAGGCCAGGTCCAGGCGCAGCGGGGTGGCGCTGATCCAGCCTCCCTGCGCGGCCTCGGCATCGCTGCCTGCCCCCAGCTCGAAGGCCGGCACCGCGCCGCCGATCCAGTAGTAGGGCGTGCCCCGCGGATCCAGGCGCCGCTCCACTTTGTCGTGGTAGGCCCGATGATCCTGGCTGGTGAGCCGGAAGCCCTTGGGCTCACCCTGCGGCAGGTTGAGGTTCCACACACGCCCCTCGGGCAGTTCCAGGTTCTCCCAGCGCTCCAGGAACCGGTGGATCCAGGGCTCCGCCAGGTCCAGGCTCCCCTCGGGCGCCTGGGAGAAGGCCGCGGAGCGGATGCCATTGAGGCTGCCCTCGAAGGCCGCCGCCACGGTGCCCGAGTAGAAGACGTCCTCGCCGAGGTTGTAGCCGTTGTTCACCCCGGAGAGCACCCAGTCCGGCATGCGGTCGAGCAGGCCCCCGCGGAGGCCCAGGAGCACGCAGTCCACAGGGGTCCCATCGCAGGCGTAGCGGTCACCGCCCAGGTCGTGCAGGCGGAGGATGTTGTGGAGGCTGAGGGAGGAGGACACCGCCGAGCGGTTCCGGTCCGGGGCCACGGCGACCACGCGGCCGAAGCGCGCGGCCACCCGGGCCAGCACCTCCAGCCCGGGTGCCCAGAGCCCATCGTCGTTGGTGACAAGAATCAGGCGGTCGTGCATGCCGCAATTCTAGGAGCGTGTCCAAGTAAGCGGAAGGAACCGCGTTGAGGGCAAAGGGGCTGATTCGGCCCCAAGGGGCCTCACCCTTCGGGCGGCCAAGTCCCTGCGGGACTTGCCGTCCTATTTGCCTTCGGCAAATGGTGGAGGCAAG
>CAYZND010000293.1:0-4758 GCA_964479495.1 uncultured Mesoterricola sp. | reverse complement strand
ACTGGCCAAAGCCCTGGCCGAGTTCCTCTTCGACGACGAGAACGCCCTGGTGCGCATCGACATGAGCGAGTTCACCCACGAGGCGGACGCCACGCGCCTCATCGGCGCCGCGCCAGGCTACATCGGCTACGAGGAGGGGGGACGTCTCACGGAGGCCGTGCGCCGCAGGCCCTATTCCGTGATCCTGCTGGATGAGATGGAGAAGGCGCATCCGCGCATCTTCGATCTCTTCCTGCAGGTGCTGGAGGACGGACGCCTCACGGACGGCAAGGGCCGCACCGTGAACTTCCGCAACACCGTCGTGCTCATGACCTCCAACGTGGGGTCCTCCGCCATCTTCGAGGCGGGTGGACAGGTGGATCAGGCCCAGCGCGAGGTGCAAGCAGCCCTGAGGGCCTACTTCCGTCCGGAGTTCCTGAACCGCGTGGACGAGGTCCTGACGTTCCGGGCCCTGAGCCTGGAGGACATGGTGTCCGTGGCGAAGATCCAGCTCGCCCGGGTGGAAGGCCTGCTCGCTGAGAAACGGATCGGGCTGGAGGCGCCCCAGGAAGCCCTGGACTGGCTGGCCCAGGAGGGCTTCGACCCGCAGCTGGGAGCCAGGCCCCTGAAGCGCCTGATCCAGCAGGTGGTCGTGAATCCGCTTTCCCGGCAGGTGCTGGAGGGCAAGCTGAGGCCGGGCCAGATGGCGACCCTGGCCGTGCAGGACGGCCAGCTCGCGGTGGGGGCCGGGGCTGTCCAATAAGGCCGGGGCTTTCGCCGAAAACTTGTCTCGGATGGGGTCCAGGACGATAGGATCATCTGAATGGATCATCCATGGAAAAGCACCGAGTCCTGATCGTCGACGACGAAGCCGACTTCCGGAACCTCCTCGTGGAGGCCCTGGATGGCATGGGCTATGTGGTGGAGGGGGCGGAGAGCGCCGAGGTGGCCGTGGAGATGGTCAGGGAGAGGCACTACGCCATCCTCTTCACGGACCTCAACATGCCGGGGGGGCTATCGGGCCTGGAACTGCTCAAGGAAATCCAGGTCATCGATCCCAAGACCTTCTGCATCCTCATGACGGGGTATGCCACGACGGAGGCGGCCATCCTGGCCCTCAAGCGCGGTGCGTACGACTTCATCCAGAAGCCCTTCAAGCTGGCGGAGCTGGAGGCCAGCCTCATCCGGGCCCTGGGGCACTACCGTTCCCTCCGCGAGAACGAGGCCTACCAGTCCCGGCTGGAAGAGATGGTCATGGAGCGCACCCAGGAGATCCTGGGGCTCAAGGAGGACATCGAGAAGCTCTTCGACGGCTTCGTGCAGGCGAGCGTGCTGGCCATTGAAGCCCGAGATCCTTCCACCTCCGGTCATTCCTCCCGGGTGGCGGATCTGACCGTGGGCCTGGCGGAAGCCGTGAACCGGACGCCCAACGGCCCCTTCGGTTCCATCCACTTCACGGACCAGCAGATCAAGGAGGTCAAGTACGCCAGCCTGCTGCACGACTTCGGCAAGGTCGGCGTCCGGGAACAGGTGCTCGTGAAGGCACGCAAGCTCCAGCCCGAGCGGCTGGAGCGCATCCTCCAGCGGCTCTACCAGCGGGACATGGAGATCGCGCTCACCGCGATGGAGAAGGCCTGGGACGAGGGACACCGGGTGAACGGCGTTTACTTCCGGGCCCTGGTGGAGGAGCGGCGCCGGGACAGCCAGCGCCTGGTGGAGTTGATCCAGCGCTGCAACGAGCCACAGGTGCTGCCCCAGGAGATCGTGGAGGCCATGGACGACCTGGAGGTGCTGGAGTTCGATCACTGGGAAGGCCGCCGGGAGCGCATCCTGGAGCAGGACGACATCGCGGCGCTCCGCATCGCCAAGGGCAGTCTCTCCGAAGCGGAACGGCACGAAGTGAACAGCCACGTGACGCATACGTACCGCTTCCTGAGCCAGATCCCCTGGACCGGCGCCCTGGCGGGCCTGCCGGAAATCGCCTATGCCCACCACGAGCGACTCAACGGCAAGGGCTATCCCAGGGGGCTGAAGGCCGACCAGATCCCCGTGCAGAGCCGACTCATGGCCATCTCCGACGTGTACGACGCCCTGGTGGCCGCCGATCGACCCTACAAGGTCGCCGTGACGGTCCCCCGCAGCCTCGAGATCCTGGAGGACGAGGTGAAGTCAGGTCTGCTGGATGGGGAGGCGCTGAGGCTGTTCGTGGAAGCCAAGATCTACGAACTGACCATTCCGCGGTTCAGGTCGTAGGATAGGGACCATGATCCCGGATCCCATCCTCATCGTCGACGACGAGCCCGACTTCCGCATTCCCCTGAGGGAAGCGCTGATGGCCGATGGCTACACCGTCGAGGATGCGGACAACGCCAACACGGCCCTTGCCCTGGTGGATCAGAAACACTACCCGGTGATCCTGACGGACCTCCACATGCCCGGGGGGCCTTCCGGCCTGGACCTCATCGCCGCCGTCAAGGGCCGGGATCCCCGGGCCCTCTGCGTGGTCATCACGGGCTATGCCAGCCTGGATGTGACGGTGGAAGCCATCAAGCGGGGAGCCTACGATTTCGTCCAGAAACCCTTCAAGCTCATCGAGATCGAAGCCGTGCTGGATCGGGCCCTGGAGCATGCGCGTCTGCTGGCCCAGCTGGAGGCCTACCGGAGGGACCTCGAAGAACGCGTCGTGACCCGCGTCAAGACCCTCAAGGCCTTCCATCAGGAGGTCCTCGACCTGAACGACCTGCTGATGGAAGCCCAGTGCGAACGTGACGAGAAAGGACTGGTGGCGCCTTTCATCCGCCATCTGGAGCAGCGCTTTGGGCCCGATGGGTACGTGGTCCTCTTGCCTGCAGGAGCCGGATGGGACGTGCTCCTGCGCAAGGGCGAGCGGCCCTGGGCGGCCCTGGGTACCCTTCCTCCCCCTGCGATCTTGAAGGAAAGCCTCGAATGGGGCTGGAGCGGCGGATACCCGGACGGCTACCTGATTCCCCTGCGGAAGGGAGAGACGACCCTCGCGGCCCTCTTCCTTGGATTCGAGAAGCGCTCCTCCTTCGACCCTGAGGATCCCAGTTTCGTGCTCTTGAAGGCCCAGATGCAGGCGGCATTCCACGGACTCCACTGCGCCCGCACGCTCGCGGCGGTGGAGATCCGCAAGGCGCTGAGCGAGTCTTGAAGGAGTGGGAACGATGGCGAACCATGCGGGTCACGAACTGCTCTGGACCGGGTTCGAGGGCAAGGATGCCACGCAGGTGGACCTCGGGTTCGCTCCGGGGGGCCTCACCTTCTTCGCGCGCAACCTCGATCCCGATCCCGGCGCGGGTCCGGAACGTTGCCACGGCCTGATCCGGGACCTTCAGCACCGCTGGGGCAGGGACCAGCTCCTCCCCATCGCCATCGACCAGGAAGGCGGCGCGGTCTCTCGTCTCAGGTGCTGGGTGGGACCCACGCCGAGCCTTCGCGAGATCTGGTCGAAGGGTGGTGCGACTGCCTGTGAGCGCTGGGGAAGGCTCTGGGGGCGCGGGCTAAGCCTACTGGGGTTCAATGTGGACTTCGCCCCGGTGGCGGATCTGTTCGATGGGAATGAGGGCACCAGTGTCGGTGACCGGGCTGCCAGCGAGGATGCCGCAGCGACGGCCAGCGCGGCCGGCGCCTTTCTCTCGGGCCTGGAGGCGATGGGTGTCCGTGGCTGCCTCAAGCATTTCCCGGGACTGGGAGGCACGAAGGTGGACAGCCATGCGGCCCTCCCGGAGTTGCGGGACATGGCCCAGATTGCCAGGAACCGGATTCCTTTCCGTGCCTTGGCCCATCGGGACCGGCTGGTCATGGTGGCCCACCTGCGCACCCCCGCCACGGAAGGGCGACCGGCGAGTCTGCACCGTGGCTCGGTTGCGGCCAATCCCTGGGGCATTGAAGGACGATGGATCCCGGACGACCTGGAGATGGGCGGCTGCGCGGATTGGAGCTGGGAGGAGCGCGTCAGGCTCTGTCTGGAAGCGGGTCACCTGGCCCTGCTGGTCTGCCAGACCCGGGAGGGCATCCAGGCCTGCGCGGAGGCTGTTGCCAAGCAGCCGGAGCATCTCGTGGCGCCGGCCCTGGTCCGATTCCAGGAGCTGCGGGCCAACCTGCGGACCCCGGAAAAGATCAAGTTTGATCGCAAGGCGTGGGAGACCTGGCTGGAGTCGCTGCAGCGCGAAGCCGGCATCTAACGCTATGCTGAAAGCCGCATGAGGAGTCCCACTACATGTTCGAACGCGCCTACTACCCACCCATCGTCATCGAGGAGACTCCCCGGGGCGAGCGAAGCTACGACATCTATTCCCGTCTGCTGAAGGACAACATCATCTTTCTCGGGACCGCCATCGATGACAGCGTGGCCAATGCCGTCGTCGCCCAGATGCTCTTCCTGGAGAGCGAAGACCCGGACAAGGACATCCAGATCTACATCAACAGCCCCGGCGGCAGCGTCACGGCTGGTCTTGCCATCTACGACACCATGCAGTTCGTGAAGAACGACATCGTCACCTACTGCATCGGCCAGGCTGCAAGCATGGGCGCCCAACTGCTGGCCGCGGGCACCAAGGGCAAGCGCTTCGCCCTCCCCAGCGCCCGCATCATGATCCACCAGCCTTCGGGCGGAGCCCAGGGGCAGGCCTCGGACATCGAGATCACCTACAAGGAGATCCAGCGGCTCAAGGATGCCCTCGCCGCTTCGCTGGCCAAGCACACGGAGCAGCCCCTGAAGAAGATATCAGACCTATTCACGACGAGAGGGTACACAGT
>CAYZND010000292.1:0-4760 GCA_964479495.1 uncultured Mesoterricola sp. | reverse complement strand
GGCCCGACACCGAGGGGCTGGAGCCCGTGACCCACGAGGAGGCCTTGCGCTCCATGGCCGAGTACGAGCAGCACGGCCTCTGTCACTCCGTATGGACCTTCGTGTCCCCATTCATCGGCGGCATCTGCAACTGCGACCTGCCCGACTGTATCGCGATGCGGGCCACGGTCACGCATGACTACAAGGTCATGTTCCGCGGGGAGTACGTGGCCGCGCCAGACCCAGACGCGTGCGTGGGCTGCGGGGAGTGCATCGAGGAATGCGTCTATAAGGAGGGCAAGTACCCGAACGAGTTTGACCTGGGTCTGGGGAAGCGCAAGCCCATCTACATGTCTTTTCCGCAGGCCGTGCCGTCCATCCCGCTCATCGACAACCCCGGACATCCCATGCCCCTCCCTTCCGCGGCTCGATCCTGGCTCGGCCTCCTGGGCTGGCTGTTGCTCTGCTTCGCCACGGCGGCCGTCGGGGGGCGTGCCTCCGCCGAATCCGGGACCTTCTACCGGCTGCTCGTCCGCCCGGACTGGGCGCCGCCGGGCTGGCTCTTCGGGCCGGTCTGGAGTCTGCTCTACCTCAGCATGGGGTTCTCGGCCTGGCTCATCTGGCGCGACCATGGCTTCCACAAGGGCAGGACCGCGCTCTCGCTCTTCCTGGCGCAGCTTGTCCTCAACGGCCTCTGGACCTGGCTGTTCTTCGTCTGGAGGCTCGGGGCGTTGGCCTTCGCGGAGATCCTGGTGCTCTGGGCGTTGATCCTGGCGACGACCCTCGCCTTCTGGCGTCTCCGCCCCCTCGCTGGAGTGCTGCTGCTCCCCTACCTGGCCTGGGTGTCCTTCGCCGCCGCCCTCACGTACGCGGTGTGGAGCCTCAATCCGCAGATCCTGTCATGACCGGTCGTCCCTCCTTGCCAATGCAACCCATTCCAGGTGCCCCATGAGAAGCGTCTGCATCGTCGGTGCCTCAGGCAAGCTCGGACGCTACATGGTGCAACATGCGCTGGACCGAGGCTACGCGGTGCATGCCGTCTGCCGCCCACAGAGCGTGACGAAGCTCGACGCCTTCAAAGGCCGGATCACCTTGTTCCCCGGCTTCACCAACGACCGGGAGATCATCCGGAAGGCCGTGGACGGCTGCGACGGTGTGCTCACCGTGCTCGCGCCCTGGGGGGTCCGGCAGTACGCGTCAGGCACGGCCCAAGCCGTGCTCGACTTCGCCGAACCCGAGGCGCGCCTCGTATTCTCCTGCGGCTGGCACATCACCCAGGATGGCCTTGACGTTTACTCACGCACGTTCCTGACAGTCCTGAAGCTCTTTACCTGGATCGCCCGGTTCCTCCGCCTGGCTGAGATCGACGACCAGGTGGAGGCCTGCCGGCGCATCTTCGCCAGCCCCCGGCGCTGGACCGTCGTGCGCGGTAGCGACCTGGAGGAAGGGCCGAGCCAGGGCCTGCCCCTCTGGAGCAGGCACGTGGGGGATCCCGTCCTCGCGAGCAACCGCACGCGCCGCGTGGACTTCGCCCTCTTCATGGTGGCTGCCCTGGACATGGACGAGCTCATCCGGCAGGCCCCGGCCATCGTCGGCTGCGCCACGCCCTCGGCGCTCGCCCACAGGCCGGGAACGTAGCCCATGGACCCGAGGCAGGCGCTGCTCCAGCAGGTGTCGGCACAGGTGGAGGCCTTCATCGCTTGCATCTGCGAGATCGACGCGGACGCGCTCAGGGTCACGCCACTCTGGTCCGCCAAGGACGTGCTCGCCCACCTCACGTTCTGGCACGAGAGCTTCGCGCGGAACCTCCACGCCGTGGCCCACCGGCAGAAGCCCTCACCTCTCAAGGGCCGGCTCGGGGATCTGAACCAGCAAGGCGTGGAGGCGTTCCGGCCCCTGCCGGTGGCCGCCCTGGTGGAGCGCCTCCGGGCGGCCCAGGCCTCCATCGCCTCGGAGATCCTGGATCCCGTGCTGGGCCTCATCCCCTACCGGAGGGGCTCGCGACCCTACGCACCGGAGGAGCACCTGGAGATCGTCCGGGATCACCTCCGGAAGCACCTGACCCAGGTCCGCTCCGCCCTCAAGGGGACCACGCGGTCTTCGGCGTCTTCCGATACGCCCTCTCCCGCCAGACGTCCTTGATTCATGCACACTGAAGCCTCAACGCAGGCTGCACCAGAACCGCGCGAACAGGACCCCTCAACCATGACCACCCCCTCCAGGAAACGGATCCTGACAATCTCCGCCCTCTGGCTCGGCATCCTCGGAATCTGGGCTCTATGGGTTGCCAGTGGGCCGGTCGGCGCGAGTCTGCTCCAACGACGGCTCATGTGGCACCCTTTCCCCAATGACCGCCTCGAAGAGACCGCTTTCGCACCCGTGCGGACTGAGAACGGCAGCTTCGAGCTGGTTTCATTCCGGGATCTTCTCCAAGGGCGATCACGCTTCACCCTGCTCGAGCCACTCCCCCCTCGATTCGACCAGTCCGCGAGCTTCAAGGAACAGGTCGCGGTCCTCCGTGGATCGCAACCGGATCCTTCCTGGACCCCGACGGCAACGCTGACGGAGCTCGATTCCAACGCGGAGGGGCCACGCTACGAAGGCATTCTGCGGTACCCAGACGGCTCCGAATACGGCTGGCGGTACCGGGTGAGCCTGGGGAGAGTGGTTCCCCTGGCGTGGTACGTGCTTCGCGATATGTCTGTAATCTCGCTCATCCCCCTTGCGTTTCTGACATGGGCCGTGGGCCTGCCCATCGCAGTCTGGGCCTACAGGCGACTGTATCGCCTGTCCAGGACGACGGCCTTGTGACGAAGAGGTCCTGCGAGCCGCGTTGACGAAGCGGCGAGCCTAGACGCCGTGCGCCTGCCGGATGGCCTGGATCCGGTTGCAGTGGGTGACCACGTGCCGGGCTTGCATGTCCAGGACCCAGCCCACGGTGACGCGCTCGTCCGGTTCGTCGGTGGCCCGCAGGAGGATGGCCGCCTCCCAGGCCCGGGGCGTCAGGCTGAGCAGCTCCAGAATCTCATGGCGGTTGGCGCGCAGGAGGGCCAGGGAGGTCTCGAGGGGGCGGCTGGCGTAGTGCCAGCGCTGCGACCACTCCATCTGGCGCTTGTCCCAGTACCACTGCAGCGTGAACCAGCCCTCGGGGTTGCCCAGGGCGGCCTTGATGCAGGGCTTCCACAGCTCGTCGCCGTCGGCCACGTGGTGGACGATGGCGCAGATGGACCAGGCCTCCGGCCCCGGGGCCAGGTCCAGGTCAGCCCCGGAGAGGCCCTGGATGGCGGCCTCCAGCCGCGCGGGTCCCTCGGCGTAGAGGCTCAGGATGTCGTCGTGCGCTTCCATCGGTCCGGTCATGGGAATCCGCCCTGTCCGTCCGCAGGCATGCCGCCGGAAGGCGTCTTGGGCGTGGGCAAGGAGCTGCGGGAGAGGCGCTCACCGTACTCCCGGGCCGGAACCGCGTCAACGGTTTGTCCGATACCGGCAGGGTCTGGGCCGGGCCGCCCCTTAGCAGCGGCAGCCGCAGTCCGAGCAGGAAGCGCAGATGTCCTGGCCGATGTGCCGGGCCAGGGCCATGGGGTCCAGGTCCCGCTGGAACTTCCCGTCGAAGAAATCCAGGAGGGGCGCGGGGATGAGCTGCCGGTCGATGCTCTCCATGCGGAGCTTGCGCTGCAGGAGCGTGAAGGTGTCCGCGAGACCCACGGGCCAGACCTCGGGGTTCTCCTGCAGGATGGCTTCCAGCTGGTCCAGCTCCTCGTCCTGCAGGCGGAGGCTGCGGCCCGGGGCCTCTTCGTTGAGAGCGCCCACCAGCGCTGCGATCTCCATGCGCGTCTGCATCATGTCTCTCCGGGGCCTTCCATCTTCCCGCCTTTGGATGCCGTAGTCAGGTGGGCGAGACACCTTCCTTCATCGATCCGGAGCGCCCGGCACAGCGGCTTCAGCTCTGTCACCCTGGGGAGGGGCGACGCCTTCCCCTGCGCCTGCTTTCCCAGGATCCGACACCCCATGGACCGCTCCTCCAAGAACCGGCTGACCGAAGCGCTGCTGCCCCAGTTCAGCGGGGAGACCCTGTTCGACGCCGTGGCCCGGGCCGTCTGCCGCGCGGGCTGCCTGCCCCGCAAGGAGCTGTACGAGGCCTGGGAGGTGGCCCGGCGAGTCCGGCGCCGGTTCCGGGGGCGTCGTATCGTGGACCTGGCCTGCGGTCACGGCCTGCTGGCCCAGCTCCTCCTCCTGCTCGACGACAGCTCCCCGGAAGCCCTGGCCGTGGACCGGGCCCTGCCGAAGAGCGCCGCCACCCTGGAAGCCTCCCTGTGCGAGGCGTGGCCGCGCCTGCGGGGCCGTACCCGCTTCCTCCAGATGGACCTGGGGGATGTGCCACTGCAGGCCGGGGATCTGGTCGTCTCCGCCCATGCCTGTGGCGGGCTGACGGACCTGGTCCTGGCGCGGGCGGTGGCGGTCGGGGCCTGCGTGGCCGTGCTGCCCTGCTGCCACACCCTGAAGGGGGCGGACCTCGGGGGTCTGGAGGGCTGGCTGGACGGTCCCCTGGCCCTGGACGCCACCCGCGCGGCCCGCCTGCGTGCCCAGAACTACCGGGTGTTCACGCAGACGATTCCCGGGGACATCACGCCCAAGAACCGGCTCCTGATGGCGGAGCCGGAGTTCCTGGAAGGCCGCAGTCCATAGACGCCTGCTGCACCGGCTCCGGAACGCCGGCAAGCCGTGTCGGTTGGCTCAGGCCCGAGCCTTCGCGCGGGCGCGGTCGTAGAGCAGCGTCCCCACGC
>CAYZND010000291.1:0-4811 GCA_964479495.1 uncultured Mesoterricola sp. | reverse complement strand
TCATTGCCCTCGCCATGGCGGTGCTGGCCGGATTCGTCCTGTACCAGGTCGTCTTCGACAACCTGGACCGTCGGTTCAACACCCAGCTCGTGGAGAGCGGCCGGCTGGCGGCCGAGTGGATGGTGCAGGAGGAGAACACGCGCCTGGCCAACCTTCGGATCCTGTCGCGGACCCAAGGGGTGGGCGAGGCGCTGCGGGCGGGGGATGCCGCGGCCTTGCGGGAGCTCACGCTGGGCTACACCATCGGCAGCCAGGAGGAGGCGGTCGAGTTCGTGGACACGAAGGGCCGTCTGGTCCTGAGCATGCGCCACCGGCCCGGGAGCCTCCACCTGGAGGACTACGTCTTCGGCTCCGAAGGGTCCGTGAACTACCGCCAGTGGCCCTTCGTCGACAAGGTCCTCTCCGGGCAGGCGGACATGCTGGGGAACCGGTTCTCCGGCGTCGCCCGGGCCCCCTGGGGGGACTTCTTCTATGTCTCCGGACCCGTGTATGACCGGACGGGCCAGCTGGCCGGTGTGCTCCTCGTGGGGCAGAGCATCTCCACGCTGGTGCACAAGCTGAGGCTCGACATCGGCTCGCAGTTCACCATCTACGACCTGGACGGGAGGCCCATCGCCAGCACCTTCACCTCCCTGGGCATGAGCCCCATGGAGGTGGCGGAGGTCCTGCAGCGGCAAGGCAAGGATAGCCTGCGCCGGGACACGGTGAGCAGCCGGAGCCTGACCTTCAGCGCCAGCGACTACGGCGAGATCCTGGGACCCTGGACGCTCCGGGGCCGCCAGGATTTCGGTCTCATCGGAACCGCCATTCCCAAGGACTTCCTCGTGCGCACCAGCACCGTCATCCGGGTGCAGCTCGTGGTGATGGTCATGCTGTCCCTCCTGCTGGTCCTGGTCCTGGGCGGCATGGTCGCCAACCGGATCACCCGGCCCCTCGTGGACCTGGTCCGAGCCTCCAAGGAAGTGGCCCAGGGGAACCTGGACGTGAAGGTGCGGTGCGAAACCAACGACGAGATCGCCGATCTGACGAGCCACTTCAACCTCATGACCGCCAGCATCCAGCAGTCGCATCGGGACCTGCTGAGGGCCTACGACCTCACGCTGGAAGGCTGGGTCAAGGCCACGGACCTGAGGGACAACGAAACGGAACGGCACATGCGCAGCGTCGTGGACCTGACCCTCCGTCTGGCGAGCCGGATGGGCTATCCGGACGACGAGCTGCAGACCTTCTATCGTGGCGCGCTGCTGCACGATGTCGGCCAGATCGGTGTCGCCGACGCCATCCTGAGAAAACCTAGTCCCTTGACGCCGGAGGAACGGAGGGAAATCCAGAAGCACACGCAGTACGCCTACGAGATCCTCTCGCCCATCGACTTCCTGGGCTCGGCGGTGCTGATCCCCTACCACCACCACGAGCGCTGGGACGGAACGGGCTACCCCAAGGGCCTGAAGGGCGAGGAGATCCCCGAGAGCGCCCGCATCTTCGCCATCGTGGACGTGTGGGACGCCATGACCTCCGACCGGGTCTACCAGACGGCCCTGAGCCACGAGGCGGTGGTTCGGTACATCCTCGAGAACCGGGGGCGGCACTTCGATCCCCGCGTGGTGGATGCCTTCCTGGCCATGATCGGCAAGGCGCCGCTGCTGCCTGCCGAGGATGACCATGGCTAGCGGGATGCCTCCTCCCATGGCGGCGGATCGCCCTCGACGGCGTCCCGTGAATGCGGTCAGTTCCGTGCTTCTGGCCATCAGCCTGGTCGGGGCGGGGCTGCTGGCCGCCAATCAGTGGCGTGAACTGAACCGGAGCCAGCGCTTCGTGGGCGCGGCGCTCATCGCCAGCAAGGCCGCCGATTACGGCGATGCCGGGATCGCGTCGGAGCAGGCACCCGTGTCCATCGCGATCGTCGATGACATGATCCGCGATAGCCAGCCGGAACCGGAGGAACTGGCGACGCGACTGGCGCGTGTCTCGGTGCTCCTCACCGTGCCGGTGCCTGTGGAGGGATCCCTGCCCGGCGAAGGAAGCGGCCCGGGTGGTGACGAGGGCGGCGGAGTCGCCAGCCCTCAGGAGTCCACAGCTCCTGGCAAACCCGAGAGTCCGGGCAAATCCGGACAAAGGGGTGCACACGACAAGCCGGAAAAGCCCGACAAGCCGGATCACCCGGGCAAGGGGCGCGACTTTGGGGGATCCGGAAAGAAATGAGGACTAGCGCCGGAGCCCGTCGAAGATCACGGCGGCCATCACGGCCAGGGCGAAGACGTTGATGTCCATGAAAGCCCGGCGCACATCCGGGCCCGAATGGAAGAGGCGCGTGGCGCGAACGAACAGCCAGAGGCTTGCGGCTCCAAGCAGTCCGAGGGCCGGCCAGCCCGTCAGGATGTCGAAGAGGGGCAGCAGGGCACAGGCGGCGAGGGCCGCGCAGGTCCAGGTGAAGACAAGGCGCAGGATCTGGGCTTCCTGGAAGTGGGTGGAGAGCGTCGGGAAGCCGGCTTTTTCGTAGCCTTCGTGGTGCATCAGGGCCAGCAGCCAGAAGTGGGGCACCTGCCAGATGAACAGGACGAAACCCAGGGCGAGGATGGCTGGGTCCGACAGCGAGCCCCCGGCGGCCGTCCAACCGATGGCGGGGGGCAGGGCCCCGATGAGGGAACCGGGCACCACGGCAAAGGCGCTGACGCGCTTCAGGGGTGTGTAGAAGCCGTTGTACCAGACGAGGGCCAGGAGACCCAGGAGGGCCGGCGTCCAGCCGTGGATCCAGAGCAGCAGGTGGAAGCCGGTGAGGGCGAGAAGCACCGCGAAGAAGGTGGCCATGGGCGGGCCCACTGCGCCCCGGGGAATGGGCCGGTTCCGGGTGCGCGGCATGACCGCATCCTTGTCGTGCTCCTGCACTTCGTTCAGAGCCGAGGAGGCCATGGCCAGGAGCAGGGTGCCCAAGAGGGCGGAGACGAGCCCCCAATCTGCGCCCTGCCGGAAGGCGATGTAGCCCGTGGCGCCCGTGAAGGTGGAGGCGGCGGAAATGCGCAGCTTCGTAAGCTCCAGCAGGGTGGCGAGGCGGGGGTTGGCGACCAGGGCAAGGCCGGTGGCCCCCTGTGGGGGCGCGTTCCGTTCCTGGTCTGTGCGCGGGGAGGCCATGGGCTACTTCAGCGTCTTCAGGTACGCGATCACGTCGGCAAGCTCCTTGGGAGCCAGCGCAATGACGGGCATGGCGGGCGGGTAGCCTTTCAGCAGCTCATCCTTGGGCTTCAGGATGGCCGTGCGGAGGTGCTCTTCGTTCACGGTCTCCGACTCGGTCCTGCCGTTGACGACGATCTCCACCTTCTGGCCGAAGTGGTCCTTCAGCGTGGGACCCACCATGGGCTTGCCGTCCACGGAGTGGCAGGTCAGGCAGCCCTTGGTGCGCATCACCTGGAGACCCATCGGCTCGTCCGTGACAGGCGGGTGGGCGGCGGCCCGCAGGCTCTGGCCTGGCTCGGGGGCGTCTTCGCCGCCGAAGTACCAGGCCTTGAACTCCTCCTCGGGCATAGGCGGAGCGTATGCCGTCACGTTGTACGTTGTTTCAACCATTGGAGCCCATAAGTAATTAATTGTACACGATGCATCTGTCAGCAGTTTGGAAATAGTTGTAGAGTTAACTAAGGTGCCGTCAATCAAGAGTTGTAGCTGCACACCAGTCTCGTTGTTCAGACCCATGTTGGAAACGGTTGCGTTCAGAAGAGTCGATTCGTTGGGTTTGAGGTACGGTGGGCACTCTAGGCTCACCTCAAGCTCATGTTCAGGCTTTTGATACCTAGACCATATTATTGCGTTGTAGAGCAGTTGTAGGTGGAAGTGGTAGTAGGCGGGTATAATCTCCAGCCACGGAGAAATGAATACCAATCCTCTGTTTACCACGATTGCAGCTTCATTAAACTGTCCCAGCGCAACATAGGTTCCGCCTGCGAGCTCGTTTTCATCCCATCTGCCGTCGGAAGGAACAACGGTTTGCACCTGATGGAAGCAGTACGGGTCTGGAATGTTTATGAAAAGCGGGTGTGTCGGGTCCCGAATGTGTAATAAGTCTGTCCAGGTCGCGGTCCATGTTATGGTTTGGCTCAGTCCAAATAGTGGAGCCAACTTGTTGTTGTTTGGAACGCCATAGTAGAGGGTTCCAGCGGTGGCGATGAGCCCATGGCCTTCGTGGATGTACCGCGTGATCGCCTCAATCTCCGAGTCCGAGAACTGCCATGCATAGGCGCAGGAGATGATTAAAACGTCCGCGCCAGTAGCTGCGATGTCATCATAGGTGATGTCTTCGATGCTTAAAGTCGTATAGTCAATATAAATCATCGTGTCGCCATAAACGTGCCAATTAGTGTTCAGCACTTGCCAATTAGCAATGATGTCTCCTAGAGAGGTACCAGCTGAATCGAGTACATAGGCTTTCACGGGAAAGCCAACGTATACATTTGCCCAGACGACATTGTTTTCCGTGACCATTTCGTCGGGCACTGGCACCGCATAAGATGTCAGATTGTACATTCCCTTATCAGTTGGGCTCCATGAGCAGCTAACGGTTACTGATTCTCCACTTGCCAAAAAGTCGATAAGCGTGGAATCAATCAAGCTGCCGTTCGCTAACAGTTGCACCGTTATATCAGTTTCATCGTTTGCTCCAAAGTTGAGCACCGTAGTATTTACAGTCGCCAGCTTCCCAGGTTCAACGTATGGGGGTCTCGCCCAATTAGAGATGAGAATGTCGTGCTCTGGTGGGACTTGTTCTACAGCCTTTCTTGCATTAATCCGTCCATACCCATAATAGGCGTCGAATCCAGGAG
>CAYZND010000290.1:0-4811 GCA_964479495.1 uncultured Mesoterricola sp. | reverse complement strand
GGCCTGACCACGTACGACTTCCGGCTGAAAGCGATTCTCGAGAACGTCAAATTCAAGTGATGGCGGGGGAATCGCCTCAGACCTGGGCCTGCTCCACCAGCTTGAGGAACTTCTCGGCCACCAGGCTGGCGCCACCCACCAGGCCGCCAGAGACGTGGGGCACCTGGATGATCTCGGCGAAGTTCTCGGGGGTGACGCTCCCGCCGTACTGGATAGGCGTGCCTGCGGCGCCGTTCTTCACGAGCTCTTCCGCCACGAAGGCGTGAACTTCGCGGATCTGCTCCACGGTGGCCACACGGCCCGTGCCGATGGCCCAGACGGGTTCGTAAGCCACCACGAGAGGGCCCGCTCCCGTCTCCTTGAGCACGGCGAGCTGCTCGCGCAGGACGTCGAACATCTTCCCGCCGTCGCGCTCTTCGAGCGTCTCGCCGATGCAGAGGACGGGCAGCAGACCGGTCTCGCGAGCGGCCTTGATCTTCTTCACGAGGTTCGCGTTGGTCTCGCCGAAGATGTGGCGGCGCTCGCTGTGGCCCAGGAGCACGCCGTCGCAGCCGAGGTCCTTGAGCTGGGCCATGCTGATCTCGCCCGTGAAGGCGCCCTTGGCCTCGAAGTAGGCATTCTGGGCGAAGACCTTCACGCCGCAGCTGCCCAGCTTGGCCTTCACATCCCTGAGGTAGACGAAGGGAGCTGCGATACCCGCCTCCACGCCGGCCTTGGCCTTGTAGCCGGCCACGCAGGCGGCACAGAAAGCCTCCACATCCTTGGAGAGCAGGTTCATCTTCCAGTTGGCGATCACGATGCGCATGGTGTTTCCCTCGGTTCAATGATTACGATTACATGCTCTCGGTGCTAAGGGGAAGGAAAACCGGCCGGACGCAGGGACAGCCGGAAGGATTGCCCTCTTCCGGCTGTCATCAAGGTTCGTCCAGGTTCGCTCAGTACTGGGTGTGGAGGGCGGCCACGCCGGGCAGCTCAAGGCCGCTGAGGTATTCCAGGCTGGCCCCGCCGCCGGTGGACATGTGGCTGATGCGGCTGGCCACGCCGGCCTTGTTGGCCGCGGAGATGCTGTCGCCGCCGCCCAGCAGCACGAAGGCCCCACGGTCGGCCGCCGCGGCCATTTCCTCGGCCATGGTCAGGGTCCCGGTGGCGAAGGGCTCCAGCTCGAACACGCCCATGGGACCGTTCCAGAGCACCGTCTCGGCCGCACGGAGCACTTCCACGTAGGCCGCCACCGTGCCGGGTCCGATGTCCAGGCCCATGCGACCTTCGGGGATGGACTGCCCGGGGGTGATGGCGCACTCGGCGGTGGGAGAGATCTCGGAAGCCACCACGTGGTCCACGGGCAGCATGATCCGCGTGCCCTTGGTCCTCGCCTCCTGGAGCAGCTTCGATGCGAGCTCGAGCTTGTCGTCCTCGTAGAGGCTGTTGCCCACGGGGATGCCGTCGGCCTTGAGGAAGGTGTAGCTCATGGCCCCGCCGATGAGGATGGTGTCCGCCTTGCCGAGGAAGTGGCTGATGAGCTCGATCTTCTCGGAGACCTTCGCACCGCCGAGCACCGCCACGAGGGGCTTCACGGGGTTCACCATTACGCGGCGCATGGCCTTCAGCTCCTTCTCCAGCAGGAAGCCCGCGGCGATGCGGTCCTGCTCGAAGTAGCCCACCATGCCGCTCACGGAGGCGTGGGCCCGGTGGGCGGCGCCGAAGGCGTCGTTCACGTAGGTGTCCGCCATGTGGGCCAAGGCCTTGGCGAAGTCCTCGCGGTTTCGGGTCTCGCCCTTGTCGAAGCGGAGGTTCTCCAGGAGCAGCACCTGGCCGGGCTCCAGGGCCTGGGCCAGCTTCTGCACCCGCTCGCCCACCACCCCGCCTGCCAGCGTCACGTCGAAGCCCTGGCCCTTGAGCCAGGTGGCCACCGGGGCCAGGCTGAACTCCGCCTCGAAGCCGACGCCCTTGGGTCGTCCGAGGTGGGAGCCCAGCACCACGCTGGCGCCGTGGTCCAGGAGGTACTGCAGGGTGGGCAGAGTCTCGCGGATGCGGGTGGCGTCCTTCACCACGCTGTCCTTCACGGGCGCGTTGAGATCGGCGCGCAGGAAGACGCGATGGCCCTTGAAGTCGAGGTCCCGCAGGGTGCGGAAGGGCAGCACGGTGAGGGCCTGGACGCCCGGGAGCTTGAGGCCGCTGAGGAACTCGAGGCTGGCGCCACCGCCCGTGGACAGGTGGCTGATGCGGGGGGCCACGCCGGCCTGGTTGGCGGCCGAGATGCTGTCGCCGCCGCCCAGCAGCACGAAGGCGCCCTTGTCCGCGGCCTTGGCCATCTCCTCGGCCACGGCCAGGGTGCCCTGCGCGAAGGCTTCCACTTCGAAGACGCCCATGGGGCCGTTCCAGAGGAGGGTCTTGGCCTTCTGGATCTCAAGCGTGTACAAGGCCACCGTATCCGGGCCGATGTCCAGGCCCATCATCCCCTCGGGCACGGCCTGGCCGTGCACGATGCTCGTTTCCGCCCCGGGACTGATCGCTTCGGCCACGACGTGGTCGATGGGCAGGCGCAGGATCGTGCCTTTCTCCCGGGCCTCGACGATGAGGTTGCGGGCCAGCTCCAGCATGTCGTCTTCGTAGAGGCTGTTGCCCACCGGGATGCCCTGGGCCTTCAGGAAGGTGTAGCTCATCGCCCCGCCGATGAGGATGGCCTGGGCCTTCCCGAAGAAGCGCCGGATGAGGCCGATCTTCTCCGTGACCTTGGCGCCGCCGATCACCGCCACCAGCGGCCGCTCGGGGTTGTTCGTGATGCGGCCCATGGCCTTCAGTTCCTTCGTCAGCAGGAAGCCCGCGGCGATGCGATCGGAATCGAAGAAGGAGACCATGCCGCTCACGGAGGCATGGGCGCGGTGGGCCGTGCCGAAGGCATCGTTGACGTAGGTGTCCGCCAGCTTGGCCAAGGACAAAGCGAAGTCCTCGCGGTTGCGCACCTCGCCCCTGTGGTAGCGCAGGTTTTCCAGCAGCAGGATCTGACCGGGCTGCAAGGCGGCGGCTTCCGCTTCCACCTTCTCGCCGATGACGCCGCTGGCCATGCGGATGTCGAAGCCCTCCGCCTTCAGCCAGGTCGCCACGGGCGCGAGGCTGTAAGGCGGCTCGGTGCCTTCGCCCTTCGGGCGGCCCAGGTGGGACGCGAGGACGACGCTGGCGCCTTTGTCCAGCAGGTACTGCAGGGTGGGGAGCGTCTCGCGGATGCGCATGGCGTCCCGCACGGCGCCGTCCTTGATGGGCACGTTCAGGTCCGCCCGCAAGAACACCCGGTGGCCCTTCACATCCAAATCCTTGATCGACCGGAACGGCATCACGAACCTCCGAATGGGGATGGTGTCATTTTCGCCGATAAACCTTTATGGGTCAGCCATTGACTTTTTGGCGAAGATGCCCAGCCACCGGAAGGATGCTTCGGCGTCGAAGGCGCTCCCATCGTAGTCTCCCAGTTCGGTCTGCAGGGTTAATCCGCAGGTCCGCGCCATCTGCTTCAGTTCGCGGGGATCGTAGATCCGCACGGATTCCACGGCCTCCCGGACGGCTCCGGAATCGAGGCGCTCGATGACCATGTGCTTCACCACACGGTTTCCTTCCAGGGACCTCCGGCTGCGCACCCTCAACCCATTCCGCTCCAGCACGTCCTCTTCCACGAGACCCGCCTTCAGCCGCGCGGCATTCATGACGTCCAGCAGCAGGACTCCGTCGGGACGCAGGAGGCGCTGGAGGGAGCAGAGCAGGCGGTGGTTCTCGGCGTCGCTGAAATAGCCGAACGGGGTGAACCACAGGCAGATGCCGGACAGGCAGCCGACCCGGATGGGCAGGCGCCGCATGTCGCCGCGCAGGAGCCAGCCCAGCAGCGCGTGGGGGGCAAGGTTGAGCAGGGGCGGCGAGAGATCCAGGCCAAAGGCCTGCGGGTTCACCTTGCGCAGCTCCACCAGGTGTCGGCCAGCGCCACAGGCCAGATCCAGCACCGGCCCCTGCGCCAGCCCGGGGGCGACCTCGAGCGCCGTGCCCACCGCGAGGGCCGCCTCCACCTCGTCCCGGTGGGCATAGAGGGCCGCGTAGTCGGCGTCGAACCAGTCCTTGAACCACTCGTCCATCGGTCCATGGTACCGCGCGGTATGATGGGAATCTTGAGGAACACGAATGCTCCGTCCCGAACAGCTTGAAGACCAGGTCCACTTCCTACTTTCCACGCTCATCCAGCGGGAGCTTCGCGATCCAGACCTGGGATTCGTCACGCTCACGGCGGTGCGCCTGACGGGCGACCGCAGCCTTGCCCGGGTCTACTACACCGTCCTGGGCGACGAGGAGCAGAACGCCAAGACCCGCAAGGCCCTGGGCCGTGCTGCGGGCTTCCTGCGCACCCAGCTGGCCCAGCGGCTCAAGATGCGGCGCGTGCCCGAGCTCCGCTTCTTCCCCGACAGCACCCTGGAGGCCGGCAACAAGATGGAGGCGCTCTTCGCGGAGATCCACAAGGAGGAAGAGGAGCATCCCCGGGAATACCCCGACGGCGAAACCCAGGGATGAAGTCCGGCATCCACCTCACCCACAAGCGCGTCGGCGAGAGCAGCTTCGACGTGGTGCGCACCTTCAAGCGCGCCGCTGTCGAAGAGGGCCTCAAGAAGTTCGCCCTGGGTCACGGGGGCACCCTGGATCCCTTCGCGGAAGGCCTGCTGCTGGTGCTGGCGGGGCAGGCGACGCGGCTCATGGAGCTGCTCCATCCCCTGCCCAAGACCTACCGCGCGGAGGTGGTCTGGGGCGCCGAGACGGATACCTGCGACCACCTGGGC
>CAYZND010000289.1:0-4823 GCA_964479495.1 uncultured Mesoterricola sp. | reverse complement strand
TCACGTTCTGGCCCAGAAGCTCCACCTCGCGGTAGCCGCGGTGCACCAAGCCCCGGACCTCTTCCAGCACATCCTCCACGGGCCGGTGGCGCTCGGCGCCACGCGTGGTGGGCACCACGCAATACGTGCAGGCGTGGTTGCAGCCCTCGATGATGGTCACAAGCGCCTTGGCCATGGGCTTGCGCTGGGTGACCTCAGGCGGGAAGAGATGGTTGTCCGGATACTCTGCCGTGTCGATGACCCGCTTCCGGCCCGCCTTTGCATCCTCCACCAGCTTCGGCAGCTGCTGGATGGCCATGGTGCCCAGCACGAAGTCGATGTGGGGCGCGCGCTTGAAGAGCGCCTCCTTCTCCTGCTGCGCCAGGCACCCCACGACCCCGATGAGGAGCGGCTTCTGCTCCTTCTCCTCCCGCAGCCGCCCCAGCTCCGAGTAGACCTTGTGCACCGCCTTCTCGCGGATGGAGCACGTGTTCAGCAGCACCAGGTCCGCCTCTGCCGCGGAAGCGACAGGTTCATGCCCCTCGCGCACCAGCAGCCCCGACAGCTTCTCGCTGTCGTGGTCGTTCATCTGGCATCCCCAGGTCTCGATATGGAACTTCATGCGGCCTTACCTTTCAGACTGGAACATCGCGGGGATGCGGAGAACCTGACCACCCCCAGATCGGCCGTGCCATTCAGGCACGTCCTCCCGCTCGCCTGACCGGCTCGCGGATGGAGACCCCGTTCTGGCATCCCCAGGTCTCAATGTGGAACTTCATCCGGTTCGAACTCCAAACACCCATTCTATCGTTTCGGAATGATTGCTCCGATTGGGAATTCTCAGAACGGCTCGGATCTCTTTGCGCCAGAGAGGCCATTGAGAACCCCGTCTTGAGGGGTGAGGCCTACACGAGGATGCACCGGACTTTTCGTCCGCCACCCACGTCCCGAAGCTCCGGAACGGCTTCACGGCATTCAGGCCTGACATGCGGGCAGCGGGGATGGAAACGACAGCCGACCGGTGGGGCGATGAGCGAGGGGATCTCCCCTTTCGCTTCCAGCCGGGTCCGGGTGAGCCCGGACTCCGGAGCAGGGGACGCTGACTTGAGGAGCTTCACATAGGGGTGCAGGGCCTGACCGATCACGTCCTCAGTGGATCCAATCTCCATGATCATGCCGGCGTACATCACCGCAATGGTCGTGCACATGTACCGGGCCCCGGCCAGATCGTGGGTGATGTAGAGGTAGGAGACGCCGTTGCGTTCCTTGAGGTCGAGCATCATGTTCATGACCCCCATCCGGATGGAGACATCGAGCATGCTCGTGGGCTCGTCGGCCAGGACGATGCTCGGCCCAGCGGCGAAGGTGCGTGCGATGTTGATCCGCTGGCGCTGGCCTCCGGACAGCTCGTGGGGGAAGCGATCCAGGAAGTCCTCGGCCGGAGTGAGGCCCACCTGTTCCAGGATCCCCCGCAGCTTGGCTTCCAGGTCGGAGGCGCCGTCTGCAAGTCCGTGGATGAGGAAGGGGCGTTCCAGGATGCTCCGGATTCGGTGCGTGGGATTCAGACAACCGAAGGGATCCTGGAAGATGAGCTGGACCTTGCGTTTGTAGGCGAGCGATTCCGAGCGATTCCGGAATGGTTTCGCAGGCTCGCCATCGACGATCAGCTCTCCCGAATCCCGTTCGTAGAGGCGTGCGATCACGCTCGCGGTGGTGGTCTTCCCGGATCCCGATTCTCCCACGAGCGCGAGGGATCCCCCGGATTCCAGCGTGAAGCTGACATCGTCCATCGCATGAACCGACTTCCCATAGCTCATCAGCGAGCGCAGGGGGAAATGCTTGACCACGCCCCTCAACTCCAGGGCCTTGGCGCTCATCGGTCACCTCCCACGAGCACGCAGGCACAGGAGCGCCGGGAGCCTGAGGGCACCAGCCCTGGACCTGGCGCCTCCAGGCACGCCGGACTGACCTTCGGACAGCGTGGTGCGAAACGGCACCCCGGTGGAGGGGAGAGCAGATCCGGGGCCTTCCCCTTGATGCCCTCGATCCGGACCATCGGACCCGTAAGGGAGGGAAAGGAGTCCATCAACCCCTGGGTGTACGGGTGAGAGGGGCTGGAGAAGAGTTCTCTAGCGGGGCCGCACTCAACAATCTTCCCGGCATACATGATGGCAAGGGCATCCGAAATCTCCACCAGCAGGGAGAGGTCATGCGTGATGAAGATGACCGAGAAGCCCAGCTTCGTCTGGAGTTCCTCGATCTTTTCCAGAATGGACCTCTGCACGACGACATCCAGGGCGGTCGTCGGCTCATCCATGATGAGGAGGTCCGGGTGCAGGATCAGCGCCATGGCGATCATGACGCGCTGCCGCATCCCGCCCGAAAGCTGGTGCGGATAGCTCCGGAGCCGGTCGGCGTTGATGTCCACCAGCTCCAGCATGGCCACAGCCATGCCTTCCGCCTCGGCCTTGGTCACTTGACGATGCGCGTGCACAGCATCCGTAAGCTGCTCACCGATCGAGAGCACCGGGTTGAGCGCATTCATGGCCGACTGGAACACCATGGCCATGTCCGTCCATCGGTGAGGCTCCACGTCTTCCAGCGGCAAGCTTGCGAAATCCTTTCCTTTGAACCAGATGGACCCGGACTCGATGCGGGCCCGGTCGCGCAGGATCCGCATGATGGCATAGGCCAGGGTCGACTTCCCGCATCCGGATTCACCCGCGATGCCCATGAACTCGCCTTTGGTCAGCGTGAAGGAGACATCGTCCACGGCTCGCACAAAGCCCTTGACCGTGGCATAGCCGGCGCTCAGGTTCTTCACTTCCAGTGCCGTCTCGGCCATGGCTCTACCTCTTCCGCAGCCGGGGGTTGGAGATCTCATCGATCGCGAAATTGATGAGGACGAAGGAAGTACCGATCAAGGCAATGCAGATCCCGGGCGGAAGGAACCACCACCAGGCGCCGCCAAGCAGCGCCCCGTTGGCCTGGGCCCAGAACAAGATCGTGCCCCAGCTCACCACCGTCACGTTGCCCAGGCCGATGAACTCCAGGGTCGCCTCCCCGAGGATCGCGGCCATGCTCGTGGCGAAGAACTCGGCCATGGCGATGGAGACCATGTTGGGCAGGATCTCCCGGAACACCACGAAGGACGTCCGCTCGCCAAGGGACTGGGACGCACGGACGAAGTCGCGGTTCTTGAGGGTCAGCACCTGGGAGCGCAACAGCCGGGTCGGATAGGGCCAGCCCGTCAGGCCCAGGATCAACACGATCGGCAGGACGCCCTTCATGGTGATGTAGGCCGCAATGACGATCATGAGCGGCAGGCCAGGCATCACCAGCATGATGTTCGTGAAGAACGAGACGACATCGTCGACCAGGCCGCCGAGGTACCCGGATAGCAAGGCGAGCGTCAGCGAGAGCAGGGTGACGAACAGACCGGTCAGGAGGCCGATGGAAAGGGAGACACGGGTTCCCCAGACGAGCTGGCTGAGGAGATCGTTCCCGGCGTGATTCGTCCCCAGCCAATGGTGGCGGCTGGGCTTGGCCCTCAACGGGAAGTAGTCCGTGGTCTTCCGGTAATCCTCCCGGGTCACGGTACGGTAGGTCACCACATCGCGACTGTCGCTGGGCTGTTCCTCGGATACCGTCTCTTCCTCGATGGAAGGTTCACCCAGCTTTTCCACGGTCTCGATGCGATCGACCTTGGGTGGGTACGGAGCGATCAAGGGTGCGAACAGCGCCACCAGCACAAAGAAACCGAGGATGCAGAGCCCGATGAACGACTTCCGGTTGGAAATGAGGGTCTTGAAGAAATCCAGGATCATCTGACGCCGTCCCGGACGCGCGGATCGAGGATCATGACCGCGATGTCAGCGATGAAGTTGGCGATGAGCACCGCCACGGCAATGAAGAGGAAGATCGCCTGCATCAGGGGATAGTCCTTCGCATTCACGGCCTGGTAGAGCATGTAGCCGATGCCCGGGTAGGCGAACACCATCTCCGTCACGAGCCCGCCGCCGATGACGAAGCCCAGGGACATGGCGAAGCCCGTCACCGAGGGCAGGATCGCGTTCTTGGCCGCGTAGAGCGACTTGATCCGCTGCAGGGGCAGGCCCTTCGCCATGGCCACCGTGATGTAGTCCTCCGCCAGGACATTGATCATGTTGTTCCGCATGGTGAGCATCCAGGCACCCACGGAGCTGATGCAGATGGTCATCGCAGGCAGTGCGCCATGCTTCAGCACGGAGAGCCACCATGCGCCGCTCCCCCGGGTCTCCTCGACCGCGTAGGCGCTGCCGATGGGGAACAGGTGCAGCTTGAACGCCAGGAAATAGATGAGCACCAGTCCCAGCCAGAAGTAGGGGAAGCTGCGGACGAAAGAGAAGAAGCCCACCGTGAGGGAGGCCAGCCGCGTCTCCCGCCGCCAGGCCGCCGCCACGCCGATGGTGGTGCCCACCGTGAAGCTGATCAGCGTGCACAGCCCCATGAGGCCAATGGACCACGGGATGGCCACGCGCAGCACGTCGAAGACGGGGGTGGGGAAGCGGGAGAAGGACACGCCCAGGTCCCCTCTCAGGGTGTTGACCAGGTAGTGACCGTACTGCACGAGGACGGACTCGCCGGTGTCCAGGCCGAAGGCGGCCCGGATGGTGTCGATCTGCTCGGGCGCGAGGCCCTCCATCTTGTCCAGGAGGGCACGGGCCGGATCACCGGGCATCAGCCTCGGCAGGAAGAAGTTGAGTGTCACCGAGATGAACAGGGTGAAGACCAGCAGTCCGAGCTTGCGCAGGAAATACTTCACGGCCACTCAGCGCTTCTGCAGGCGAAGCAGGATGGGAGCC
>CAYZND010000288.1:0-4854 GCA_964479495.1 uncultured Mesoterricola sp. | reverse complement strand
ATGTGTATAAGAGACAGCATGATCCTCGGCGAAATAGTCGATGAGCCATTGCTCCTGTAGTCGAGGTGCTTCGGTGGTGCTCCGGTCCAGCGCGGTGAGGTCTTCTGCCACCAGCCGCAAGCGCTCCTGCACACGGTCCCGGGAGTAGGTGCTGGAGGTCGAAGCCGCCAGGAGCCTTGCGAGGTCCTGTCGTCCCTGCCCCGTGGGCCTTGGCTTCCGCAGGAGGCGGCGGGGTCGGGCTCGCTCCCGGAGCAGCATGACCCGGGCGGCGGCCAGCAGGATGCCGAGCGTGATCAGGGCGCGGAGGAAATGGGCGAGCGTGTCCGTCATGGCGTCCCCTCGCGGGGCGCGCCGTAGCGTGCTTCGAGGGCGTGAAGGGCCTGCAGGGCGCGCTCACGATCCCGCTCGCCGCAGGGCTCCAGGGAATAGCGGGCCTTCTCGAAGACGGTCGTGAGGGCCTGGATCTCGGGTTCCAGAACGCCCCGGGCGCGCAGGAAGGCCGAGAACTCCCGGGCCGTGAGGTTCCGCGCGCTCGCGGGGGTCCCGCGCAGGAAGACGTCGCACATCTCGGCGTAGCAGGCGATGATCGCATCCCTCACGTGGTCCCCGAGTTCCAGCCGTTTTCGCACGCGGGCCAGGAGCTCGGGTTCTCCGGGCTCGAGGGGTTCCACGGTTATCGCAGGTTTCTTCCGCACGACCAGCAGGAGCCCTCCCCCCACCAGGAGCACGGCCACCAGCACGAGGTAGGCGATCACGGGAGGGTTCTGCTCCGCCGTTGGGGGTGCAGCCCGCCTAGCCTGCGTGCCCGTGCCTTCGGGTGCCTGCTGGGCCTGGGGAGGGGTCGGCGGCGGGACCTTGGGTTTCTCCGACCGACAGGACCGAACGCCCAGCGCGAAGAGGGAGATGAAGGCGTAGCCCAGGATCGTGTTGGCCAGTCGCCGCAGGAGGAGCGCCCACCCATCCACGCGCCGGCCCTTCCGGTAGGCGTAGAGGGACATGCCCACCATGGTCCCCAGCAGGACGAGGCCGCCCGTGATCAGGATCAGGAACAGGCTGCGGAGGGGTGCCGTCATGGTCCACTGGAGGAGCTCATCCACCACCCCCAGGAAGGGATCGGGGGGCGGATGCGGCGTGAGTGCGAGGCTCACCGCAGCCAAGGCCACCAGGCAGAGGACGGCCGCGAGCGGGGCGCGGGTGCGGGACCAGGCAGGAGTCACGGGCTAACGATAGGTCCCCGCCTCCAGGGCGGTCAAGGTGCGCCTCACCCCGCCTGATCGCGGAGATCCGAGGCCAGCAGCGCATTGAAGACGCGGGCCTGCTGGGTTTCCAGGGCCGCCTCCACCTGGGCGATGGTCAGGGGGGCGCCCAGGTGGTGGCCCTGGAAGAGACGGCAGCCCATGCGGTGCAGCGTGTCCCGCTGCAGGGACGTCTCGACCCCTTCGGCCACCACATCCAGGCGCAGGTTTTGGCCCAGGTCCAGGATGCTCTGCACGATGGGGACGGCGGAGATGTCCGGGTGCTCGGGGTGCAAGCCGCTCACGAAGGAGAGGTCGATCTTCAGGGTGTCGATGGGCAGCCGGTGGAGGTAGTTGAGGGAGGAGTAGCCGGTGCCGAAGTCGTCGATGCCGATGCGCACGCCCATGGCCTTGATCTCGTGCAGGGCCGTGTTGCTGAGCTTCGCGTTGCGCAGCAGGGTGCCTTCCGTGATCTCGATCTCGAGGGTGCGCGGGGGCATGCGGAACTCCCGCAGGGTGCGGGACACGGTGTCCACCCAGTGGGGGTGCGCGATCTGCAGGGGCGAGACGTTCACGGCGAGGCGCAGGGGGCGCGGGCTCAAGGCCTGCCAGGAGACGGCCTTGCGGCAGGCGTTGCGGAGCACCCACTCGCCGATGGGATGGATGAGCTGGATCTCCTCGGCCACGGGAATGAACTTGGAAGGTGGCACGGCCCCCAGCACCGGGTGCTGCCAGCGCAGCAGGGCCTCCAGGCCCACAATGGTGCCATCCACGGTGCACTGGGGCTGGAAGAGCAGCTCCAGCTCGTCCTTCAGGATGGCGTCCCCCAGGTAGGTCTCCAGCTCGCGCCGCTCCATGGAGGCCTCGTTGAGGGTCGGCGTGCTGCACTGGTACGTGTTGCCGCCCTCGGCCCGCGCCCGGGAGGCGGCGCCCTCCGCCTGCTTGAGGAGGGTGACGGCTTCCTCGCCATCCTGGGGATGCACGCTGATGCCGATGCTCGCCGACAGCCGAAGCTCCCGTGCTCCCACCCGGAAGGGGATGGCCAGCGCGTCCAGCAGGCCCTGTGCCACGCGGCAGGGCTCCAAGGGATCCTGGGCTTCGGGCAGCAGCACCGCGTACTGGTCGGTACCCAGCCGCGCCAAGGTGT
Organism: uncultured Mesoterricola sp.; assembly: GCA_964479495.1. GTDB lineage: Bacteria > Acidobacteriota > Holophagae > Holophagales > Holophagaceae > UBA1801. The sequence goes on along the minus strand of CAYZND010000288.1, from coordinate 2,472 downwards.
CCCCGAGGCGCAGCGGCGATGCGAGCCGCCGGGAGAACTGCAGCCAGAGCTCGTCGGACTCCTTGAAGTCGAGGGTCTGCTGGACGGCCTTGAAGCGGTCCACCTCCACCACCAGGAGGGCCACGAGGTGGTTCCGCCGCGGCGCCAGCACCATGGCCTGCTCCAAGCGGTCCAGCAGCCGGAGCCGGTTTGGCAGTCCCGTGAGGGAATCCTGGTAGCGCACTTCCTCCAGCTGTCCCTGCAGCTGCTGGATGCGCGCCTTGGCCAGCCCCAGCTGGGCCAACAGGTCCGCGTCACCCGGGGCCGGCAGGGGTTCTTGTCCAGGGGCAGGGCTCAACCAGGGACTCCGCAGCGACCAGGCGCTGGGTGGAAGATACCAAGAAAGGCAGCCATGCCGGGGCCTCTCGGGAGTGGATGCCTGAAATGTCCCAGCCTGTTCCTCAGATGACGGTGTACGTGAGGCACCAATAGTAGGGGAGCTCGAGCCAGCGGAGGTCCCGGGCGGCGTCCCCCAGGGCCCGCCTCAGCTCGTCCGGCTGGGGGAAGTTCTTGAGCACCTCGTGCGCCGTGCCGTCCGCCAGTTTCCGGAGCTGGTAGGTGTTGCCGTCCGCATCCACCCGCGAGATCGGCGTGCTGCTGCCCTCCACGTAGCGGTTGTCCAGGAGGACCACCCGTGACCCGGAGCCCAGGCGGCGGTGCCAGCCTTCCAGGAAATCCTGGATCCGTTTCCCGGGGATGTGGGACCACCAGAAGGTGGCCAGGCCCGCATCGAAGCGGCCCTGGACCTCCTCCAGGCGATAGGCGTCCGCCTTCCCGAAACGCACCTTCCCGAAGGCATATTCCTTGGCGCAGGCGATCGCCAGCGTCTCCTCGGCCATGTCCGTGGCGAGGATGGTGCGCGCCGAGGGCGCGCACACCTGCGTCCAGTAGCCCGTGCCGCAGGCGATCTCCAGGATGTCCCGGCCCGCCAGAGCCTGCAGCAGATGCTCCCGCAGGACGGCGAGATCGCCCTGGCGCTCGGGCTTCTCGTAGATGCGCTCGTATTCGCGGGCCCGGAGGCGGTAGTAGTCGACGAGCTGGTCCACCGCCATCAGATCCCCTTCCACTGCTGCAGCGGCTTCACCTGGATCTGGCCCCGGAGGGCCTCCATGGCCTCGCAGGCTGCCAAGGCGGTGTTGAGGTTGGTGAGGCAGGGCACCCGCAGGCGCAGGGCCTGCTGGCGGATGGAGTTCTCGTCCACGAAGGCGTTGCGGCCCATGGGCGTGTTGACCACCCACTGGATCTCGCCGTTCTTGAGGAGGTCCACCGCGTGGGGCCGGCCCTCCCAGACCTTGAAGATGCGCCGCACCCGGAGGTCCAGGGCCTCTTCCAGGTGCTGGGCGGTGCCCTCCGTGGCGCAGATGCCGAAGCCCATGCGCGTGAGTCGCTTGGCCAGCTCCGCCACCCGGTGCTTGTCGCGCTTGTTCACGGAGAGGAAGACCGTGCCATGGAGCGGCAGCGGGATGCCCGAGGCGAGCAGCGCCTTGGCGTAGGCCTCGCCGAAGGTAGCCCCAATGCCCATGACCTCCCCCGTGGACTTCATCTCGGGCCCCAGCACCGGGTCCACGCCCGGGAACTTGGCGAAGGGGAAGACCACGCCCTTCACCGCCACTGCAAGCGGCACCCCATCCGTGATGCCCTGCTGGGCCAGGGTCTGACCCAGGCCGATCCGGGCGGCGACCCCGGCCCAGTCCACCCCGGTGGCCTTGGAGATGAAGGGCACCGTGCGGCTGGCCCTCGGGTTCGCCTCCAGGCAGTAGGCCACGCCGTCCTTCAGGGCCCACTGGATGTTCAGCAGGCCGCGCACCCCCAGGGCCAAAGCCAGCTGGCGGCTCTGGGCCTTCACGGTGGCGAGGAGCTCCTCCTCGATGCCCAAAGGCGGGAACACCGCGAAGCTGTCGCCGCTGTGGACGCCCGCCTCCTCGATGTGGGCCATGACCCCGGCGATGGCCGTGTCCGTGCCGTCGCAGAGCAGGTCCACATCCAGCTCCTGGGCCATGTCCAGGTAGCGGTCCAGGAGGATGGGCTGATCCTCGTTCACCGCAGCGGCCTCGCGCACGAAGCGCTCCAGGTCGGCGTCGTCGAAGACGATGGCCATGGCCCGGCCCCCGAGCACGAAGCTGGGGCGCACCATGACCGGGTAGCCGATGCGGCTGGCCGCCTCCCGCGCCTCCTCCAGGCTCGAGACCATGGCCCACTCCGCCGCCGGGATGCGCAGCTTCGAGAGGAACTGGCCGAAGAGGTCCCGGTCCTCGGCGTCCTCGATGGCATGGTGGGGGGTGCCCAGCATGGGCACCTGGGCCGCCGTGAGCCGTCCCGCCAGCTTCAGGGGCGTCTGCCCCCCGAACTGGGTGAAGACGCCCAGCAGCTTCCCGGTGGCGGCCTCCCGGTCGATGATGGCCTTCACGGATTCCCACACCAGGGGCTCGAAGT
>CAYZND010000287.1:0-4860 GCA_964479495.1 uncultured Mesoterricola sp. | reverse complement strand
GTGGAAGTGCGGAGTGTCGTCCGTGAAGGCCTGGAGCCCCACGCTGCCGGGGTTGACGATCAGTACGCCGCTGGCGGTGCGGGCGCAGCCGGGCAGGTGGCTGTGGCCGCAGAGGACCGTGCGCTCGCACACGCAGTCCAGACGGCGGGTGAGGTGTTCGAGGGTGCTCGGCCTCAGACCTTGCGGGGTCACGGTCTCCAGCAGGTATTCGGTGTCGGAGTCTGGGGTTCCGTGGCAGAGGCGCATGCCATCCACCGTCTCTTCCGCGGGCAGTTCCTGGAGCCAGCGCACGTGAGCCTCGCCCAGCTGGGCCAGTGTGTAGGCCAGGGAGCGATGGGCCTCCTTGGGCTCCATGTCATCCCAGAGGGCCCGGTCCTCGTTGCCGCGGACGTGCACCGCCGCAAGCTCCAGGAGCCGCAGGCGCTCCACGGTACCGCGGGGATCCAGGGGGCCGTAGGCCATGTCCCCCAGCGTGATCATCCGCGCCGCTCCCGCCTGCCGGGCGTGGGCGAGCACCGCATCCAGGGCCCAGGTGTTGCCGTGGATGTCCGCCAGGACGGCGATCGGACCGGGGGATGACTTAGGCATGCCCGCCTCTCGGGAGAGAGGACGACTATACCAGGGCTTGTCTCTGTCGAGGCCGCGTGGACAGGGTGTTCAAGGGCTGTCCCCGCGTCAGCGCATCACTTGCCCTTGCTGCGGAGCGGGCCTACCACCTCCGCGGGGCCGATGATGGTGACGGTCGTCTTCCCGGTGCCCGTCTTGGTGTTCTTCTCGGTCGCGAACTTGACCGAGTACTCGTCCTTGTCCAGGTAGGTTTCCTCTTCGTAGAGGATGTCGTTGCTCGTGTAGCTGCCACTCTGGTTCTTCTCGAATCCCTTCGGCTTGAGCATCTGTCGGATGGCGACGGGTCGGGGATCCTTGAGGTCGAAGGACTTAGTGACCTTGAACAGCGGCAACACCTCGAATCCGTCGGCCTCGGGACTGGCGTGGACAGCGGTCGCAAATGCCAGGCAGAACACGAGCAGGAGCCAGCACTTCTTCATGGTGAAGTCCTTTCTTCGGTCGGGTGGTTGGGATCCGTCGGCGGGTCAAGGGGGGCTTCCGCCCAGGGTCTCACCGTTCGCTCCCACGTCAATGACCGCCGGCAACGGGCGACCTCAGGCCAGGCCCAGCCGTTCCTTGAGCCTGGGCGTGGCGCCCCGGCTGGTCTCCAGCTCCACGCCACCGGGCAAGGTGACGAGCAGGCGGCCACCCCACAGGGGCTTCACGCCCAGGATCGCCTCGGGCCGCACCAGGAGGTGGCGGTGGATGCGCAACAGCCCCGCCCCCTGGAGGTACTGCTCCGCTTCGGCCAGGGTCTTCCAGGGGGTCTGGCATCGCTGTCCCGTGTGCGCATAGACCACTTCCTGCTCCACTTCAAAGTGGGTGGTCCTGGCCAGCTCCATGAAGACGAGGCCCTCGCCCGCCTTCACGGGGTAGCGCGTCACCTTGCGGGCGGCGGCGGGGGGTGGAGCCGCGGTGGTCCAGGTCCGGGCCTTGAGGCGCTCCAGGCACTTGGCGAGGCGCTCGGCCCGCACGGGCTTCAGCAGGTAGTCCGCTGCCGCCAGATCGAAGGCTTCCACCGCGTGATCGGAGAAGGCCGTCACGAAGACCACGGGGGGCAGGTTCCGTCCCGTCTCCAGGACCTCCATGCCGCTGGCCCCTGGCATGCGGATGTCCAGGAACAGGGCGTCCACGCCAGGAGCCCCCTGCAGCCACGTCAGCACCGAGGCCCCATCCTCGAAGGAGGCCACCACCTCGCATCCCTGCTCTTCCAGCAGGCGCACCAAGCGCTTCAGGTTGTAGGGCTCGTCCTCGGCCACGGCCACCTTCATGCGCTCGGTGTTCATGGCGTCTCCTTCAGGGCATCGGGTGCCAGGTCCACTTCGGCCACGGTCCACTCTCCCTCGCGCCTCAGGTCGAAGCGCGAGCGGCCAGAACCCAGCAGCGCCAGACGCGCCCGGAGGTTGCGCAGCCCCGTGCCTTCGGTGGCGGCATCCTGCACCAAGGGCCGTCCGGTGTTGCGGATCCGCACCCGGAGGCTCCCCCCTGCCAGCCGATCCGCCTCCAGTCGCAGCCGTCCGCCGGTGCGGTCCGGAGCAAGCCCATGCTTGATGGCGTTCTCCACGAGCGGAAGGATCAACAGGGGGGGAACGCCGAGGGGGTTCAAGGCCTCCGGCCAGGCCCACTCGACCCGCAGGCGCGGGCCCAGGCGCAGGGCCTCGATGGCCAGGTAGCGCTCCAGCAGCTCGCGCTCCTCTTCCAGGCGGATGAACGGGCGCTCGCGCAGCACCGTCAGCCGGCGGTAGAGATCCGAGAAGTCCAGCAGGGCCTCTTCCGTGGCGGCCGGGTTCTCCCGGGCCAGCTCCGAGAGCGCCCCCAGGGCGTTGTAGAGCACGTGGGGATCCAGCTGGGCGCGCAGGGCCTGCGCTTCGGCGTCCCGGGCCTGGGCCTCCAGATTCGTGCGTGCAGCCTCCAGCGCCGTGCGCTCGAGACCTCGCGCTTCCATCTCCGCAATGAACCACCCGGCCAGGCAGGCGAAGGGGAGCTGGATGAGCACCCGGAACACCGGCAGGGGCACGCTGGCCCGCAGGGCGAACCCATGGATCGCATCGGAGACGCGCGGCGGCTCGGGCCCCCCGATGAGGTGGTGCAGGGCGCTGAAGGCACCCAGCCAGAGGCCGTTCCAGAGCAGGGCCTGGACGGTGCCACGCAGGAGGCTGTTCCGGGGGCGATCGTCACCGGTCCACAGCCACGGCAGAGGGGTAAGGACGTAGTACCCCAGCAGGAGGGTCACGGCTCCCAGCAGGGCGGACCAGTGCCAGGGCAGGACGGGCCCGCCCACCATCCACCGGACGGGCAGCAGCAGGGCCAGGAACAGCGGCAGGGCCCCCCAGCTGGAGGGCCTGAACCGCTGGGCGGAGAGTCGCATCAGGGGGCGGGCGCGCATGACCGGCTCAAGGGTACTGCATCAGAAACCCAGGGCGAGCTTCCGGATGCCATCGACCGCGTTCCGAAAGTCCTTCACCAGGACCTTCGCGGCCTCGCGCTGGTCCGGCGTGAGCTGGGGGACGACCTCCAGGTAAGCGGCCCGAACCTCCGAGCTGAGGGCGAGGCCGGCCTCCTGTGCGGCGGCAAACCGCTGATCGAGCACCGCCTGGGAGACCGCAGGGTCAAGGCCCGCCTCCAGGGCGGCTGCCATGGCCTTGTGGAGGGCATCCCGCTTGGCTTCCAGCGTGGGTTTGCGATGGCTCACGAGGGTCTGGATGGTGGCCGCCTGGGCGTCCGTCAGCTCCAGCCGGTTCTTCACGAAGGCGAAGGCCAGATCGTGATGGCGGCCGTGCATGCCTTCCATGTGCGCATGGATCTTCTTCAGCAGGGCCTTGCCCTCGGCCTTCTGGGATTCCGTGAGGATGGGCAGGGCCTCCTGGTAGGTGCTTCGGACCTCCATGGCCATGGCTTTCACGGCGATGGCCACCTGTTCCTGCTGAATCCGCCAAGCCTCCTGCGAGACGGCGGGATCCAGGGCGGCATCCATGGCGGTGTTGCGGGCCTGCACGAGGGCTTCCATGCGGGCAGCCAAGGTGGGCCGGTGTCGCTTGAAGGCCCCCTGGATGGCCTGTTTCTGCTCGGCGCTGAGCTTCAGGCGGGAGGCCAGCAGGTCGCTGGGCATGAAGCCGTGCGAGGCTTGGTCGCGTCCGCAGCCGACGGACAGGGCCAACCCGGCGGCGACGGCAGCGGGGACGATGAACTTGGTGAACATGGTGTGCTCCTTGAGGGGCCGAAGGGCCCGCACTCCATGTGTACGCTCCTGGAACCCACTACCCCTCGGCGTCTGGATCGATTGCAGAAAGCCCGGGATGAACGGGATGGAGGCGAGGGCGAATCACTCGAAGCCCAGGCACGCCTTCAGCTTTGCGGCGCCGCCCCGGCTGGATTCGACCTCCACGCCCCCGGGCAGCGTGACCTTGAGGCGCCCGCCCCAGCAGGGTCTCACTCCGACGACGGCCTCCGGGCGCACCAGGATGTGGCGGTGGATGCGCAGCAGTCCGGCTTCCGGAAAGGCGGCTTCCACGTCCGAGAGGGCCTTCCAGCCGGTCTCGAAGCGACCCCCGGCATGGGCGAAGACCACCTCGTCCTCCACGTCGAAGTGGGTGGTCTTGGACAGATCCAGGAAGACCAGCCCTTCGCCGGCCTTCACGGGGTAGCGGTGATGGCGGATGGAGGCCGCTTGCGGCCGTGGTGCGGGTCCCGGTGCGGGCCTCGGAGCGGGGTCCGCGAGGTGTTTGCGCAGGCGCGCCAGGCACTTCTCCAGCCGGTCCGCCGTCACCGGCTTCAGCAGGTAGTCCACGGCCTCGTCCTCGAAGGCCTGCACGGCGTGCTCGGAGAAGGCCGTCACGAAGACCACGGGGATGGGGTCTGGGAGATGCTGCAGCACCTCCAGGCCGCTGGGGCCCGGCATCCGGATGTCCAGGAAGAGGGCGTCCACGTCGGGGTGGGATTGGACCCACGCCATCACCGCCGTCCCGCTGGCAAAGGTGGCCACCACCTCGCAGCCCGCCTCCGTCAGCAGGCGTGTCAGCCGCTTCAGGTTCATGGGCTCGTCTTCGGCGAGGGCCACTCTCAGGTGGGGGTGCGTCATGGGGTTCGCTCCGAAGGCACGGCCACCTCGGCCACGGTGAGATCCTCCTCGCGGCGCAGTGCGAGGCGGCCACCGATCAGGGAAAGTCGGGCGGAGAGGTTGGCGAGTCCGGTGCCCGGCTGCCAGGCGGGGTCCAGGGACCGGCCGCCGTTCGCCACGAGGACGCGGAGGAGAGC
>CAYZND010000286.1:0-4868 GCA_964479495.1 uncultured Mesoterricola sp. | reverse complement strand
TCGTGAAGAAGGCCGTGGCCAAGAAGCCGGTTGCCAAGAAGGCCGTGAAGAAGGTTGTGAAGAAGGCCGTGGCCAAGAAGCCGACGCCGAAGAAGGCCGTGGCCAAGAAGCCGGCCGCCAAGAAGGTCGTGAAGAAGGCCGTGGCCAAGAAGCCGGCCGCCAAGAAGGTCGTTAAGAAGGCCGTGAAGAAGTAAGCTTCCACCCCCCCTTGCGGGCGCCCTGGATCTTGCCATGAAATTGATCGAACGCACCTCCGCACTTGAAGTCCTGGACAGCCGTGGGAATCCCACGGTCCTAGCCAGGGTCCAGCTCAGCGATGGCACTGTCGGCCAAGCCATGGTCCCCTCCGGGGCTTCCACGGGCAGCCGTGAGGCCCTTGAGCGCCGCGATGGCGACAAGAAGCGCTATCTCGGGAAAGGTGTGCTTGGAGCCGTGCATGCGATCAACACCGAGATCCAGGACGCCCTGCAGGGGATGGATGTCTTCCAGCAGGCGGAGCTCGACGAGCTTCTGATCAACCTGGATGGGACGGACAACAAGTCCCAGCTGGGGGCGAATGCCATCCTGGGCGTTTCCATGGCCCTGGCGGACGCGGGTGCCAGGGCCTGCGGTCAGCCCCTGTACCGGTACCTCGGCGGGGCCTCCGCCCGACTCCTGCCCGTCCCCATGATGAACATCCTCAATGGGGGCGCCCATGCCGACAACAACGTCGACATCCAGGAGTTCATGATCCTGCCCGTGGGCGCACCGACCTTCTCGGAAGCCCTCCGGTGGAGCGCTGAGATCTACCATGGGCTCAAGGGGGTCCTGAAGGCCAAGAAGCTGGCTACGGGCGTCGGCGACGAAGGCGGCTTCGCCCCGAACCTCGGGTCCAACGAAGAGGCCCTGGTGCTCATCACCGAGGCCATCAAGAAGGCGGGCTACAAGCCCGGCAAGGACGTCTTCCTGGGGGTGGACTGCGCCTCCAGCGAGTTCTACAAGGACAAGGCCTACGAGATCGATGGCGGCAAGAAGACCGGATCCCAGCTCATCGATTATTATGCGGGCCTGGTGGATCGGCACCCCCTCCTGACCATCGAGGACGGGTGCGATGAAAGCGACTGGAAGAACTGGAAGGGGCTTACGGACAAGCTCTCCAAGAAGATCCAGCTCGTGGGTGACGACCTTTTCGTGACCAACCCGGCCATCCTGGCGAAAGGTATCCAGGAGGGCGTGGCCAACGCCATCCTCATCAAGCTGAATCAGATCGGAACGGTGACGGAGACCCTCCGGGCCGTGGACATGGCTCACAAGGCGGGGTACCGGGCGGTCATCAGCCACCGCAGCGGCGAGACCGAGGACACCTTCATCGCCGATCTGGCGGTCGCCACGGGCGCCGGCCAGATCAAGACCGGAGCTCCCTGCCGGACGGATCGGGTCGCCAAATACAACCGGCTGCTCCAGATCGAGTGGGAACTGGGAGCGGCTGCCCGATATGCGGGCCGGGAGGCTTTCGGCTCCCTGCTTCCCTAGGCGATGAATTCCGCCTGGCTCCTCAAGTCGAGCACGCTCTGGGGGGCTCTTGCATTCTCGTGCGTGGCCACGACCTTCATCCTGCTGTTTTCCCCTGATGGGCTCCCCAGTCTGAGGAAGCGCCGGGCGGAGCTGCGGGAGTACCAGCTGGAGTTCCGGCAGAAGAACCTGCGCAACCGGGAGCTGGCTGAAGAGGTGCGCCGTCTGGCGACCAAGGACCCGGAACTCCTGGAGGCCCTGGCGCGCCGCCAGGGGTATGCTCGCCCGGGTGAGACCATCTACACCTTCCGGGAGCCCAACGAGCGACCCTGAAGGAGATTCGGCGGCGTCGATTCCATCTGCTCGTGCGAGGCAGACTGGCGGTTGGGCTGTCGGGTGATCGGAGGCTTGTGGGTTTCCTTGCCACCGACAAGGTGGCCTAAGGCCCGACTCGCCAGTCGGGGCTGGTTCGCCCAAGGAGGGGGTTGTGGCGAGCCGATCCGCCGTGAGGGAGTGCAATCTTCTGCAAATAGGCGATTAAGGGTTTTGTGATACGTTCTTGATGCCCTTGGGAGGTTAATGAGCTTTTTTTTGAACTAGAGCATTCGTTTACCGGTATTTCCGGCGGTAATGCCGAGCCAGTCGCAGCATCCGTGATCTGGATGTCGACTGGTTTGACAAAGGGATGGAACTATCTTGCAACGGCATTTGCATGTCGGTGAAAGTTGCGTGATGCATCCCACCATGGGCGGAGGGAGAGAAGTCGTCTGGAGGATCCGTGGCGGGACGGGGCGCAAGCTGAGACAGGCCAAGCCTGTGAGCGGGTATCCGGAACCGGTCCGGATTGCCGGAGCATGCTTGGAGACCGAGGTGTCTTGAGGGGGCTAGGAGCGTTTCCCGGGACTCAGGGTCTCTCTCTGTGGAGGGCGTCGTCGGCGACGGCGCCCCGTCTTGAAGCGGGTGAAGCAAGGCTGGATGGGGCCTGAGAGAGACACCCCCTATCCAAGGATGGAATGCGAACCCCCTTTGCATGGCGGACCCATGCCTGCGGTCGGAGATCGGTGATAGTGAACTGGGTCGAGGTACCACCCCTCTGGTGCGATGCAGCCGACGGTTCCGCATCCAGTGTTCCGGGTCAAGCCACAGGGGAGCTAGGCGTCTCTTTGGACCGCGCGGAGTCGCAGCGAACCTGCAACGGGGCCGTGGAACCTGCTAGACTTCCCATGTTCCACGCGAGGTCAGCCCGTGCCCCTACCATCCCCCAGCCCGTCTGCTGTGCCGCGGAGAACGTAGCATGCCCGCGAGGATCCTGGTGCTGGCCAATCAGAAGGGTGGCGTGGGCAAGACCACGTCGGCCATCAATCTTGCCGCGTCCCTGGCGATGATGGAGAAGATGGTGCTGCTGGTGGACTTCGATCCCCAGGGGCACAGCACGACGGGGCTCGGCTTTCCCAAGCCCGACCACCGGGCCGGTTCCTTCGCCCTGATGAAGGGTGCGCCGGTGCAGGCGCTGATCCTCAGCACCGAGGTGCCGATGCTGCAGGTCATCCCCGCCGGCAAGGACCTCGCCCAGCTGGAGTTCGAGCTCTTCGAGCTGCCGGAGCTGCAGGTGCTGCGCAAGGCCCTCGACCCCGTGATGGACCACTACGACTTCATCGTCATCGACCCCCCCCCGAGCCTCGGCATGATCACGCTCAACGCCCTCACGGCGGCGGACGAGGTCATCGTGCCCATGCCCTGCGAGTTCTTCGCCCTGGACGGTCTGGCGGAACTCATGGAGACCATCCGGCGCATCCAGGCGGGACCCAATCCGGGGCTCCAGCTCGGCGGCATCCTGCTCACCATGGCGGAAGAGCGCACCAACCTCGGCGCCGCGGTGGCCAACGAAGTGCGCCAGGCCTTTCCGGGCAAGGTCTTCCAGACCTTCATTCCGCGCAACATCCGCCTGGCGGAGGCGCCCAGCCACGGGAAGCCCGTGGCCTTCTATGACCTGAAATCGAAGGGCGCCCAGTCCTACCTCAGCCTCGCGAAAGAGTGGCTCGGGCTCCTGGAACCTGCTCAAGGGGACGTGCGATGAGCGTGAACACCAAACGACCCGCCCTGGGGCGGGGCCTCACCTCCCTCATGAACCAGATCGCCCCCGAGGACGCCTCCCAGCGGGAGCTGCCCATCGGATCCCTGCTTCCGAACCGCCATCAGCCCCGCACTTACTTCGACGAAGAGGCATTGGAGGATCTGGCTGCCAGCCTCAAGAACCACGGCATGGTGCAGCCCATCGTGGCCCGGAAGGTCGGCGACAAGTTCGAGATCATCGCCGGCGAGCGTCGCTGGCGCGCGGCTCGCAAGGCCGGCCTCGCCACGGTGCCCGTGGTGCTCAAGGAAGTGCCTGACGATCGCCTGCTGGAGTTCGCCCTGGTGGAGAACATCCAGCGCCAGGAGCTGAACCCCATCGAGGAGGCCAAGGCCTACTGGCAGCTCGGGGAACACCTGCGTCTCACCCAGGAGCAGGTGGCGGACCGCGTCGGGAAGTCGCGACCCCAGGTGGCCAATACCCTGCGCCTCCTGCGCCTGCCCCTGCCCATCCAGGAGATGGTGTCCGTGGGCAAGGTCTCCACGGGCCACGCCAAGGTGCTGCTGGGAGTCGAGGAAGCCCGCACGCAGGAGCAGCTGGCCCTGGAGGTGGTGGACAAGCAGCTCTCCGTGCGCGCCCTGGAGGGGCGTCTGAAGCACCTCGTGAAGGCTCGCAAAGGGCAGGTTCGGCGTAAGCATCCCCAGGCCCTCTTCCTGAAAGCCGCCGCCGAGGAGCTGACCCACGCCTGGGGCACCCGCGTGGAGATCAAGGCCCGGGGCAAAGCGGGCGCGCTGGTCCTGCACTACGCCAGCGAAGCGGAGCTGGACCGCCTCTTCGAGGCGCTCAAGGCGGGGCCGAAGAAGTAGGGAAGGAGCACGCCGGATGTCCTGGTTCATCAAGAAGCGCCAACAGAAGACCGCCGTCGAAGAGAAGACCGTCCGCGTGCCGGAAGGGCTCTGGGTCAAGTGCGAGGCCTGCAAGGAGCTGATCTACCGGGCCGAGCTGGTGAACACGCGCAACGTCTGCCCCAAGTGCGGCTACCACTTCCGCATCGGGGTGGAGGAGCGCCTGAAGGACCTCATGGACCCAGGCTTCGTAGAGCTCTACGGCGAGCTGCACAGCACGGATCCCCTGAAGTTCGTCGCCGCCAAGCCGTACGCGGACCAGCTGAAGAAGCTGCGGGCCGCGGGCCAGGACCACGACGCCATCCTCATGGTGGAAGGCACCCTCAAGGGGCATCCCGTGGTGCTGGGCTGTCTCTGATACACATCTCCGAGCCCACGAGACCGTACTAGATCTCGTATGC
>CAYZND010000285.1:0-4868 GCA_964479495.1 uncultured Mesoterricola sp. | reverse complement strand
GCCCCAACGGCGAGAAGGTGGCCTTCTTCTGCACCAACGACGGCCACACCGAGCCCCTGCTCAAGCGTGTGCTCGAGTCCAAGAACGGCCTCTTCGTGGAAGCCGACCTCCCCTCCCCGCTCATGGGCTACCCCGGCGCGCTGGGCCTCGACCTCAAGGCCGAGCAGGGCAACTTCCCCGCGATCCTGAAGAAGGTTGAGAGCGCTGTCGTCGCCAAGGGCGGCGGTGGCCGCTTCGGCACCTGGGCCTTCAGCTATGGCTACACCGTGACCGCCGGCCTGGGCGAATATGCCATCCGCGTGGCCGAAGGCAAGGCTCAGAAGAACAGCCTGAAGGACGTGTTCGCCTCCTACGCCGCCTGGACCCCCGGCGCGAAGTGGAACGGCGCCTACTACACCGACGCCTCCACCGGCGTGCGATACAAGAACATGGCGCTGATGTACATGGACACCTACATCCTGGGCGGCCTCAAGGGTAAGCAGTTCCTGCCCACGACCAGCCTGAAGGTGCCTGAGAAGTACCTCAACATGAAGAAGCAGTAAAACGAAAGACGTCGACGGAGGGGTCATCCAGACCCCTCCGTTTTTTCGCGCCAGGACGCGCTCCCGAGGCCCTTAGGGCAAGCAGGGGGCGCGGCGTGTCTAGGGGAAGATATGGGACAAGAAACACCGCTCCTCTCTCTGCAGAACATCTCGAAGGATTTCTACGGGACCGTGGTTCTGCACGACGTGTGCTTCGACGTGAGGCCCGGTGAGATCATCGGGCTGGTGGGGGAGAACGGCGCGGGCAAGACCACGCTCATGCGCATCCTGTTCGGGATGCCGGTGATCCGGGAGACGGGCGGGTACAAGGGCAAGGTCTGCATCGACGGTCAGGAGGTGAGCTTCGCGAGCCCCTTCGACGCCCTGGACGCCGGCATCGGCATGTCCCACCAGGAGTTCAGCCTCATCCCCGGGTTCACGACGACGGAGAACATCGTCCTCAACCGCGAGTCCATGAAGAGCTCCCCTCTGAACGACGTGTTCGGGGACCGGATGAGCATCCTGGACCGGGTGGACATGCGGAAGCGGGCCGAGAGCTCCATCGAGAAGCTGGGCGTCAAGCTGGACCCGGACATGCTCATCTCCGAGATGCCCGTGGGCCACAAGCAGTTCACGGAGATCGCCCGCGAGATCAACCGCAAGCAGACGCGGCTCCTGGTGCTGGACGAGCCCACGGCCGTGCTCACGGAGACCGAGGCCGAGGTCCTGATCAAGGCGCTCCGGCAGCTGGCGGCGCAGGGGATCGCGATCATCTTCATCTCCCACCGCCTGCACGAGATCATCGAGGTGGCCGACCGCGTGGTGGTGCTGCGCGACGGCGTCATCGTCAAGGACACGCCCACGGAAGGCGTCACGGTCCGCGACATCGCCTCCTGGATGGTGGGACGCCACGTGGCCACGGAGCGGGTGGACGAGGCGCACCGGTACTTCGAGGAGATCGTGCTCTCGGTGAAGCACCTCTGGGTGGACCAGCCGGGCGAGACCGTGCGGGACGTCTCCTTCCAGGTGCACAAGGGCGAGATCTTCGGCATCGGGGGCCTGGCGGGCCAGGGCAAGCTGGGCGTGCCCAACGGCGTCATGGGCCTCTACCCTGCGGGCGGCGAGGTGCTGCTGCACGGGAAGCCGGTGCCCCTGAACGACCCCAAGACCGCCCTCAAGATGGGCATGGCGTTCGTCTCCGAGGATCGCCGCGGCGTGGGACTGCTGTTGGACGAGACCCTGGAGTGGAACATCGCCTTCACGGCCATGCAGGTGCAGGAGAAGTATCTGAAGTCCTTCGGGTTCTTCAAGATCCGCGACGAGGCGGCCATGAAGAAGCTGACGGAGGAGTACATGGAGATCCTGCACATCAAGTGCACGGGTCCCAAGCAGCAGGCCAAGGAGCTGTCGGGGGGCAACCAGCAGAAGATCTGCCTGGCGAAGTCCTTCGCGATCCGCCCCGACGTGCTCTTCGTGTCGGAGCCCACGCGCGGCATCGACATCGGCGCCAAGAAGCTCGTGCTGGACGCGCTCCACAAGTACAACCGCGAGTACGGCATGACCATCGTCATGATCTCCAGCGAGCTGGAGGAGCTGCGCTCCATCTGCGACCGGATCGCCATCGTCGACGAGGGCAAGATCGCGGGCGTGCTGCCGCCGACGGCGGAGCTCGCCGAGTTCGGCCTGCTCATGGCCGGCGAGCGTTCCACGCAGGCGGAGGAGGCGTTCAGTGAGTAATCCCACGTTCTCCCAGGACGGCCTCCGCCGTTCATGGATGCACTTCATGTCAGAGGAGGGCCTCGGTGCGTAGCTTCAAGCAGATCGTGACCGACTTCGGTTGGCCGCGCATCATCATCTTCTTCTTCCTGGTCCTGCTGTTCTTCGCGGCTCCGCTGGTCCAGGTCTCCGTGCTGGCCTCCTTCTCGGACGTCTTCAACCGGTTCGGGCAGAATGCGATCTTCGTGCTGGCGCTGGTGCCCATGATCCAGTCGGGCTGCGGGCTGAACTTCGGCCTGTCCCTGGGCATCCTGGCGGGCCTGCTGGGCGCGACGCTGTCCATCCAGGTGGGGCTGTCCGGCGCCGCGGGGTTCTTCGGCGCCATCGTGCTGGCCTCCCCCTTCGCGGTCCTGTTCGGCGGCGCCTACGGCAAGCTGCTCAACAAGGTGAAGGGCGAGGAGATGACCATCGCCATGTATGTGGGCTTCGCCGCCGTGTTCTTCATGAGCATCATGTGGCTGCTGCTCCCCTACACGGCCGCGGACATGGTCTGGGGCTTCGCCGGCAAGGGGCTGCGCACGACGATCTCCGTCGAGCGGTACTGGCTCCACATCCTGAACGACTTCCTGGCGATCCGGATCGGGGACTCGTTCATCTTCCCCACGGGTGAGATCCTCTTCGTGGGGGCGGCGGCCTTCTTCATGTGGCTGTTCCTGCGCACCAAGACCGGGACGGCCATGACGGCCGTGGGCTCCAACCCCGACTACGCGCGGGCCGGCGGCATCAGCGTGGACAAGATGCGCACCATCTCGGTGGTCATCTCCACGTTCCTGGGCGCCGTGGGCATCATCGTCTACGAGCAGAGCTTCGGCTTCATCCAGCTCTACGGAGCGCCCATGGCCATGCCCTTCGCGGCCATCGCGGCGATCCTCATCGGCGGCGCCTCGGTGAACAAGGCGAGCATGGTGAACGTGCTCGTGGGCACCTTCCTGTTCCAGGGGCTGCTGACGATGACGCCTTCGGTCATCAACTCCGCGCTCAATTCCGACATGTCCGAGGTCGTGCGCCTCATCGTGTCCAACGGCATCATCATCTATGCGCTAACCCGGAAAACGAAGGTGACCAAATGAGCGGCAAAATGACCTTCGGCCGCTTCTTCAGAGAGAACGCGGTCATTATCATCTTCATCATCATCACGTTGCTGGCCATCCAGCCCTCGGGCCTGTCCCTGACGTACATCGTCCAGGAGCTGATCACCCGCATGGGCCGGAACTCGTTCCTGGTGCTGGCGCTCCTGCTGCCCATCTATGCGGGCATGGGCCTCAACTTCGGCATGACGCTGGGCGCCATGGCCGCCCAGATCGGGCTGATCTTCGCCATCAACTACAACATCACGGGCACCAACGGGCTGGTGTTCGCCGTGCTCGCCAGCACGCCGCTGGCCATCTTCCTGGGCTGGATCTGCGGCATCGTGCTGAACATGGCCAAGGGCCGGGAGATGGTGACGGGCTTCATCCTGGCCTACTTCATGGACGGCGTGTACCAGTTCTTCGTGCTCTACCTGATGGGCTCCGCCGTTCCGGTGAAGTCGCCCGCGATCCTGCTCTCCCGCGGCTACGGCATCCGGAACACGCTGAACCTGGATGCGGTCCGGCAGTCCCTGGACAACCTGCTCATGGTGAAGGTCGGCCCGTTCTCCATCCCCGTGGCGGCCTTCCTCGTGGTGGCGGCCCTCTGCCTCTTCATCGTCTGGTTCAAGAAGACCAAGCTCGGGCAGGACATGCGCGCGGTGGGCCACGACATGCACGTGGCGGACTCCTCGGGCATCCCCGTCAACAAGACCCGCATCATCGCGATCATCATCTCCACGGTGCTGGCCTGCGTCGGCCAGGTGATCTTCCTGCAGAACATGGGGAACATGGCGACCTACAACGCCCACACCCAGACGGCGTTCTTCGCCGTGGCCGCCATCCTCGTGGGCGGCGCCTCGGTGAAGAAGGCGAGCCTGGCCAACGTCTTCATCGGCGTCGTCCTGCTGCACGCCCTGTTCATCGTGACGCCCAACGCGGGGCAGAAGGTGTTCGGACAGGCCCAGATCGGCGAGTACTTCCGGCAGTTCGTGGGCTACGGGGTGATCGCCCTGTCCCTGGTGCTGTATGCCTGGCGGTCGCGCCAGGAGGCGGAGCATGCGCGCAGCGGGCTGCGCCAGAACACGACCGCGCCCGCGGCTGAGGGAGGTGCGAAGTGAACGGCACCCAGACCATCGATCCCAAGCTCAAGATCCGCCGCCTCGCGGTGCGGGCCGGCCTGCTGGTGGTGTATGTCGCCCTGATGTGCGTGGCCTTCATCTTCGGCAAGGGCCACACGGTCCTGCTGGACAACAAGGACTCCCAGGACGGGACGGTGAAGGCCATCGAGAGCATGACCGTCTCCGTGAACGGCGGCGAGCCCATCGAGTTCATGGGCGGCGACCGAGACATGGCCAAGGTCCGTGCCCAGTGGCACACGATCAAGATCGACATCAACGGGCAGGTGGTGGAGAAGAAGTTCACGGTGCCCCTCGGGGCGGACATGGTGCTCCTGTCCATCCCGAAGCTCCTGGCGGGCGTCGAGCCGGCCGTCGTGCCCTTC
>CAYZND010000284.1:0-4897 GCA_964479495.1 uncultured Mesoterricola sp. | reverse complement strand
GGTTCCGGGGTGAGGGTGGAGGCCCGGAGGGTCACGGGGGGTTCCGGGCTCTCGTCCACCTGCATGGGGGGCTCCGGGAGCTCCATGTTGGGGGTGGGCAGCAGGGCGCGGCCCGTCTCCGCGGCGAAACCCGATTCATCCACCTCCGGCAGGGGTGGCTCGGGGATGGACAGGACCTCGGCCATCAAAGGAGTCTCGGGGGTGCGGTCCTCGTCCGGCGGGAAGAGCTCCTCCGGCATCGCCAAAGGCGGTGCTTCCGGGATGGCGTCCAGGGCATGGGAGAGGTGCTCCAGGTTCGTGGTGGGACGTGCCGCGGCCTCGATGGTGGAGAAGAGGGATGGCACGGTGTCCAGGGAGGGCTCCGGAAGCGGTGGAGACAGAGGCTCCAGCTCGGAGGTGAGGGCCATGTCCAGGGCCTGCCGGTCCAGGGGCGGCATCTCGTGCAGTCGCGCCCAGCCGATCTCCCGGAGGAAGAGGGCGAAGGTGCCCAGCCGGAGGGGCTCCGCCAGCGCCTCGCGGCTCAGCTCCAGCAGCGTGTGGGTCCCATCCAGCAGGGGGGGCAGCTTCGCCAGGTCCGGAGGCAGGTTCATCTCCAGGAGCCGCCGGCCCTGGAGCACCACCACCTGGTTGAGGGGTCCCAGCAGCTCCAGGAGGCGCTCCCGGTCCTGCAGGTTCAGGAGTCCGTTCAGCAGGAGCTGGGGCGTGTCCAGGGGCAACCGCACCACGGAGGCGTCCAGCTCCCGGGCGTCGAAGACCGGCTGCAGGTCCGGCGTCCCGAGGGCGCCCTGCACCACCCGCTCCACCTGGGCCCGGGCCACATCCAGCAGGTCCCGCTGGGTGATGAAGCCCATCTCGATGAGGTTCTTGCCGATGCTGAGGCCGGGCTTCAGGTTGGCCAGGGCGTAGTCGAGCTGCGCCTGGGTGAGCTTGCCCCGCTCCACCAACAGGTAGGTCAGGCGGTCCATGGGGTGGGTGCTCTGGGCGAAGACCACGTCCCCGGACTCGAGGAAGACGGTCCGGTTGGGCTCGACCCCCACTTTCCACAGGCCCGTGGCCCGCTCGCGATGATGCCGGAACAGATCCTGGAGAGCCAGCAGCGTCATGCGGTCACCCATCGTTGCAGTTTGAGCTTCCCAACCCGGACCAGGACAGAGCCCCCGGCCTGGAGATTCAATCGGTAGGAGGGGTCCTGGATCTTAACCCCGTCGAGACTCACCGCACCCTGCAGGAGCAGGCGCTCGGCCTCCTTCCGCGAAGGGGCCAGCCCCTGGTCCACCAGCAGGCGGGCCAGGGGTGATTCGTCAGTGGCAGACGCGACGTGTACCTCGGGCACATCCGCGAGGCTGCGCTCCGAGAAGCGGCGCACCCAGCGTTCCTCGGCCTCCCGGGCCGCCGCCGCCCCGTGGAACTGGGTGACGATCTCCCGGCCCAGGGCCTTCTTGGCATCCATGGGATGCCCCCCCTTCAGGGCCTCGATCTCCGCGGGCAGACGGTCCGTCAGCAGCAGGTACCACTCCCACATCAGCGCGTCGCTGATGCTCATGGTCTTGCCGAACTGGGCTTCGGGATCTTCGAAGAAGCCGATGTAGTTGCCCAGGGACTTGGACATCTTCTCCGTGCCGTCCAGCCCCAGCAGCAGCGGTACCGTCATCACCACCTGGGGCGGCTGGCCCATGCCGTCCTGTAGATCGCGGCCGCGCATGAGGTTGAAGAGCTGGTCGCTCCCTCCCAGTTCCACATCCGCCTTCAGGGCCACGGAGTCGTAGGCCTGCACCAGCGGGTAGAGCAGCTCGTGGAAGCTGATGGGTTCGCTGGCCTCCAGGCGTTTCTGGAAGTCGTTGCGCTCCAGGAGCTGGGCCACCGTGAAGTTCGCCGCCAGGCGGATCCAGTCCGGCCCGTGCAGGATGTCCATCCACTCGCTGTTGAAGCGGATCTCCGTGAGCGCCGGGTCCAGGATCTTGAAGACCTGGGCCTTGTAGGTCTCGGCATTCTCGAGAATCTGCGCGCGCGTCAGGGGCGGCCGCGTGGCCTTCTTGCCGGTGGGATCGCCGATCATCCCCGTGAAGTCCCCGATGAGGAACACCACCGTATGCCCGAGCTTCTGGAACTGCGCCATCTTCCGGAGCAGCACCCCGTGCCCCAAGTGCAGGTCCGGGGCCGTGGGATCGAAGCCCGCCTTCACCCGCAGGGGCCGTCCGGCGGCGAGGCGGGCCCGCAGCAGCTCGACGGTGTGGCAGGTGATCGTGCCCTTCAGCAGCAGCTCAAGGGCTTCCGGCGATGAAGAAATGCTCATGGGAGCATCTTGGCTCAATCCGGACCCGCGATCCAGTCCTGACGGGCTATTTCAGCAGCAGGCTCGTGAGCTTCCCCTGGTCGGACTCGAGCTCAAGGACCGCTCCGGTGGCGAACGTGAACTTCATGCGGATCGTCTCGTGGCCGTCGCTGCGGTTCTGGTGCACCTGCACCAGCTGCCGGTCCTTCAGCATCGCCTCCAGCGCCGGGCGCTGCTCGGGCACGTCCCCGAGGCGCGGACGCCAGGTCTCCGCCACCTTCAGGAACTCCCCCTCCGTGGCGTACATCTCGGACAACCCTGGGTTGGTCCGGTAGAGGGCCTTCGTGCTCTCCACGGTCTTCAGCCGCTCCGTGGTCGTGCGGAGCTCCTTCCAGGCCCGGTCCATCACCTCCTGGCCTTTCCGCTGCACCGCCCAGGCGCCGACCCCCAGGGAGCCCAGCACCACCAGGAGGGCCAACCCGCAGCCCAGGGAGACCTGGGCCCACACGGGCCGCGCCCCGGGCCGACCGTGATCGGCTCCCCGGGACAGCGTGCGGACCGGATACGCGCTCAATAGACCCTCATCTCCACCAGCTGCCCGTCCTCGGCCCACTTCATGAAGATCACCGTCCCCTTGGGCATCCGGTAGCTCATCTCCGTGCCCTCGGGCTTCTTGGCATAGGTCAGCGCGCGGGTCTCCAGGTCCGGCAGGTCCTCGGGAAGGGGCTCGAGCAGCCTTCGCCAGCCACTCGCGGCCTTGACAAAGGCCCCTTCGGTGGGGATGCGCGAAGCCAGGCCCGGATGGGCCTGATACAGCGCCCGCGCCCCCTCGTCGGAGCCCACCTGGGCCACCGCCTGCCGCATGGTGGCCCAGTGGCCGCGGATCAGGTCCTTCACCATCGCGTTGACCTTCTGCTTGAGGCGGTCCGGAGCCGGGGTGACCGCCCTCCGGCGTAGGGCGACACCTCCAAGGCCCACCAGAACCACCAGGCCGCAGACCCCCATCCACACCCAGACCGGGGGCTTTCGCCGGGGCGCAGGCAGCGGGTTGGCATCCGGAACGGTCATGGCTACAGGAGGTTGCTTGCCAGCTCGGCCATGGTGGACCGCTCACCCTTGGCCAGGGTCACGTGGCCGGAGATGTCCAGGTGCTTGAAGTGCTCCGCCAGGTAGGACAGCCCGTTGGTGGAGGCGTCCACGTAGGGGTTGTCGATCTGGTAGGCGTCCCCGGTCAGCACGATCTTCGTGCCATCCCCGGCGCGGGTGAGGATGGTCTTCACCTCGTGGGGCGTCAGGTTCTGGGCCTCGTCCACGATGATGTACTGGTTGGGGATGCTGCGCCCGCGGATGTAGGTGAGTGGCTCAACGCTGAGGTAGCCGCCCTCCTCGAGCTGGGCCGGGGTCATGGAGGAGCGGCGCCGCATCTCCATGTTGGCCGCCACGATGAAGTCCAGGTTGTCGTAGATGGGCTGCATGTAGGGGCGCAGCTTCTCCTCCACGTCGCCCGGCAGGAAGCCCAGGTCCCGGCCCATGGGCATGACGGGGCGGCTCACCAGCAGCTTGTTGTAGCGCTCATCGTCCACCACCTGCTGCAGCCCCGCCGCGATGGCCAGCAGGGTCTTGCCCGTGCCCGCCTTGCCCAGCAGGGTGACCACCATGACCGAGTCGTCCAGGAGCAGGTCCAGGGCGAACTGCTGCTCCCGGTTCCGCGCCTTCACGCCCCAGGGCGGCGCCTCCATGCGGCGCAGGGGCAGGATCTTGCCCTCCTTGCCGTGGTATCGGCCCAGGGCCGTGTGGGAGTCGTTGGTGCGGTCGATGAGCGTCACGAACTGGTTCGGGTAGAAGGTCCGGTCCTCGGGCGGCACCACGCCCCCGTCGTAGAGCAAGTCCAGGATCTCGGCATCCACTTCCCACTGGGCCGTGCCCGTGTAGAGCTCGTCCAGCTCCACCTTGTCGGTCGTGTAGTCCTCCGCCAGGAGCCCCACCGCATCCGCCTTGATGCGCAGGTTCGTATCCTTGGTGACCAGGACCACCTTCTCCTTGCGCGTGTTCAGCAGCTCCCGCGCACAGGCCAGGATCTGGTTGTCCGCCTTGTGCTTGTCGAGGGTGAAGAAGCCCACCTCGTTGTGGTTTTGGTAGCTGGCCACATCCACCTTCAGCGTCCCCCCACCTTCGAGGATGACCCCCTGGCTGAGGCTGCCCTTGGCCCGGAGCTTGTCCATCTGACGCGAGACCGTGCGGGCATTCCGCCCCACCTCGGTCTGGTCCTTCTTGAAATTGTCGATTTCCTCGATCACCACGATCGGGATCACGATGTCGTGCTCCTGGAAGTGGAAGATCGCCTGCGGATCATGCAGCAGGACGTTGGTGTCGAGGACGAACACCTTCTTGCTGGAAGCAACCATGGAGGCTCCTGCGGTACCTGTCTCTTGAGGTCCTGGCAGGAAGCCTAGCACCGGCAGAACCTGCGCGCGAGGCTCATGTACCGCCCCTTCCCGCCCTTGATCCCGGCCTTCCCCGCTGGCATACTCGAACCTCCGGCCAACTTAGCTCAGCTGGTAGAGCAGCTGATTCGTAATCAGCAGGTCGCCGGTTCGAGTCCGGCAGTTGGCTCCAAAAATGGCC
>CAYZND010000283.1:0-4909 GCA_964479495.1 uncultured Mesoterricola sp. | reverse complement strand
CTCCGGGTGCGCGAAGGGGAGGCCGTTCACGCCGGGCAGGTGCTGGCGGTGCTGGACGAGATCGATGCCCGCAGCGCGCTCCAGGGTGCGAAGGCCTCCCTGGAGCGGGTGCGTCGCGACGCGGATCGCGCCGACCGCCTGGTGGCCGAGGGGATCCTCCCCGCCAACGACCGGGCCGACGCGCGGAACCAGCTGGAGGCGGCGGAGGCCCAGTGGCGGCAGGCCCAGGACGGCCTGAGGCGGACGCGCCTGGTGGCCCCCGCCGGCGGTGTCATCTTCCAGCGTCTCGCCGAACCCGGCGAGGCCGTGACGGCCGGGGTGCCCATCCTGGTGCTGGACACCACCGCGCGCCCCGTGGTCCGCGCCGGCGTCACCGAGCGGGAACTGGATCGCTTGCGCGTGGGCCAGGAAGCCCTTCTCCTTCCCGAGGATGGTTCAACCCCCTTCAAGGGGCGCATCCGGAGCCTGGGCGCGTCGCCGGGCGCCTCCGATGGCCTTTATGCGGTGGAGGTGTTGCCGGATCGCCAGGAGGTGCGCCCGGGAACACTCCTCAAGGTCCGTTTCGAAGGTCAGGCCGATTCCGGCGGCGTGCACATCCCCTTCCCGGCGCTCGTCCACCGGAAGGACCGGGACGTCGTCTACGTGATCGAAGGCCGCGCTCCAGCCCTCTCCGCCAAGGCGCGCCCCGTGGACGTGGCGAAGACCGATGGCCTCGGTGTGGTGCTCCGGAGCGGCTTGAAGGCCGGGGAGCGCATCGTGGCCGAAGGCGCGTTCTTCCTCGAGGACGGCCAGGCCGTCCGCATCTTGGAGTAGTGCATGACCCGCCATCCCGAGCTTCCCCAGGATGACCTCGGCCCGAAGGATGCCTTCGCCTTCCATGCCCTCCGCCGCTGGCGGCTGGTGCTGGCGGGCTGCGTCGGGCTGCTATCCCTCTCGCTGCTCTCCTGGTTCCTCATCACCCGCCGGGAGGAGCCCAAGGTGGACATGCCCATCCTCAGCGTGGTGCTGGCCTACCCGGGGGCGAGCCCCGAGGATGTGGAGACCCAGGTGGTGAAGCCCCTCGAGGAGGTGCTGTACGGCATGGAGCGGGTGGAGCACGTGGAGTCCACGGCCCAGCCCAATGCCGCCCGCTTCATCGTCCGGTTCGAGGAAGGGGTGAACACCGACGTGATGGCGGAAAAGGTGCGGGGGAAGATCCAGGGAAAGAAGCAGGACCTCCCCGCCGAAGCAAAGGATCCCGAAGTCCAGATCGAGAGCACGACCCTCACCCCCCAGATGCTGGTGGCCGTGACCGGGTATGCCTCGGATGCCCACCTCGCCGCCGCGGCGAAGGGCCTAAAAGCGGAGCTGCTCACGGTCCCCGGGGTGTCGGGCATCGACCTCACGGGTGACCAGAAGCCCGCCGTGCGCGTGAGGCTGGATCCCGTCCGGCTGGCCAACCACCGCCTCACGGTGGAGCGTGTCGTGGAGGCGCTTCAGAGCGCCAATGCGCGCATTCCCGGTGGCGAGTTCAAGCTGGATGGCCACAGCACGCTTCTGCAGGTGAACCAGGCCTTCAAGGATGCCGCCAGCGTGCGGGACGTGCCCGTGGGCGCATCCACGGATCCCCAGGGGGGCAGCCGGACCGTTCGCCTGGGCGACCTGGCCGACGTCACCGACGCCACCCTGACGCCGCAGACCCGCTTCCTGGCGCAAGGCCAACCCGGCGTGGTGCTGGAGCTCCGCTTCCGGGCCGACGCCGACGCCGTGACGGTGGGCGCCGCCGTGCGGGAGCGCCTGAAGGCCCTGGAGCCCTCGATCCCCAAAGGCCTTTCGGTCACCCTCGTCCACGACCAGCCCCGGCTGATCACGGCCTCCGTGGATACCTTCGTTTGGAGCCTGCTGGAGGGCCTGCTCCTCGTCCTCGGCATCGTCACCCTCGGCATGGGCTGGCGTCCGGCCCTGGTGGTGTCCGGCGTCATCCCCCTCGCCGCGGGCGGCGCCCTGGTGGGCCTCCTGCTCCTGGGCTTCAGCCTCGAGATGGTCTCCATCGCGGGACTCACCGTCGCCCTGGGGCTGCTGGTGGACGATGCCGTCGTGGTGACCGAGAGCATCCAGCTCATGCGGGACAAGGGACTGGGGCCCGCCCGGGCGGCGGTGCTCGGCACGGCCCGGGTCTTCTGGGCCAACAACGCCACGACGGCGGTGGCCATCGTCTCCTTCCTGCCTCTCTTCTTCATGGGGGGCGACATCGGCCAGTTCATCCGAGGGCTTCCCGCCGCCGTGATGATCGCTTTGGCCACGTCGCTCGTCGTAGCCCAGCTGGTGACGCCGTGGCTCTCCACGTTCCTGCTCCGAAGGCACAAGGACCGTCCTGCCATCCGCGATGAGGAGGCCTTCGACCGGTCCGGGGACACCTGCGGAGGGGAAGCCGGCGAGGGCAACCGGGCCATCGCCCTCCTGCGGCGCTGGTACGGCCGCTGGATCCCCTGGATCGTGGCGAACCCTGGCAAAGTCGTGATGGCCTTCTGCGGCCTCCTCATCGCTTCCCTGGCCCTCTTCCCCGTCATCGGCTTCCAGTTCTTCCCGAAGTCCGACAAGCCCTTCCTCTTCGTCTCCGTCGAGATGGCCAAGGGCACCCACCTCGACGCCACCACGCGGAAGGTCCAGGACGTCCTGGCCATCCTGCAGCGGGACCGCGCCGTGGAGATGAGCTCGGCCGTGGCCGGGGGCAGCTACCCTTCCGTCGTGGGCGACCGCGCAGAGCTTGGAGAGGGCGGGAACCTTGGGGACATCATGGTGCGCCTGCGAAAGGGCGAGGATACGGCCGCCGTGGCCTCCAGGCTCCGCCGCAGCCTCTCCGACATCCCCGGCGCGAAGCTCTCCGTGGACGAGATCTGGATGGGACCGCCGGTCTCCCATCCCATCCTGGTGCGGATCTATGGCGATGATTACGAGAAGCTGCGCTCGCTGGCCGAGGACGTGAAGCGCGAGCTCAAAGCCCTGCCCGGCACGGTGAACATCCAGGACAGCCTCACGGATACGATCCCCCTGACGCAGGTGAACCTCGATGCGGACCGGGCCCTGAGGCGGGGCATCACTCCCGCCGCCGCGGGCCAGACCCTCCGCTGGCTCTATGGCGAGGACAAGGTGACGGAGTTCCGGCGTGGCGAGGACCTCGTCCAGGTGGTGCTCGACGCGAAACCGGACGGGAGCCGTCCCCTGGGCAACCTGGAGGACACACCCCTTCCGAGTCCGACGGGCCAGTTCGTGCCCTTGCGGGAGGCGGGACAGGCGACGCTCGGGTACGGCTATGCCCAGCTGCAGCGCCGGGATGGCCGCCGCATCGTGGAGGTCAGCGCCGATGTGGACAGCGGCACCCTTCCGGACACGGTGCTGAGACAGCTTGATCCCTGGCTCAAGGCCAAGGCCTGGGAGCCCGGCTACGGCTTCGTCTATGCCGGCGAGCAGGAGGAGGTCGGCGAGAGCTTCACGAACCTCGGCCTGGCCGCGGCCGGCGCCCTGATCGGCATCGCGGTGCTGCTGCTCCTCCTCTTCGACGACTTCGTCCTCGCGGGCATCGTGGTCCTGCTCGTCCCCTTCGCGCTGATCGGTGCCCTGACGGGCCTGGCGCTCACCGGGAACCCCTTCGGGTTCATGGCCTTCCTTGGGCTCATCGCCCTCATCGGCGTCTTCGTGAACCATAAGATCTACTTCGTGGACCGCATGCTGGAGCTGGTGCGCCGCGGGGAGAGCCTGGAGGACGCCATCCGTGACGCGGGCCAGGACCGGCTGCGTCCCGTGGTGCTCACGGCCCTCACCGCCGTCCTCGGGCTGGTTCCGCTTACCCTGGGCGGCGGGCCCATGTGGGGCGCCTTCGGGTGGGTGAACATCTTCGGGCTCGTGGCCTCGATCCCCCTGTCCCTCATCCTGCTCCCCGCCTTCATCGTGCTCGTGGATCGCGCGCGCCGGCGCCTGGCCGGGCTCCGCCGCGAGTAGACTGTCGGAGACTCCATGCGACGCCCAGCCATCCTCCACGCCCTCAAGGCCCGCTTCAGCCCCTCCCGCTGGCTCGGGATCACCGCCTTCTGCCTGATCCTCCTCGCCTGGCGGGCCTTCGAAGGGGAGCCGGTCCTCGACCAGAACCTGCTCCACTTCGCCTACGTCGGGTTGGGTCTGGGATACATCTATGCGCTGGGTCCGATTCCCTGGCAGTGGACGGGGGACCGGCGGGGCATGGCCCCCTTCGCCCGCGGGACTCTGCAGTCCATGGCCTGGAACGCCTTCTGGCTGGGGCTGGCCGTGATCCTGCCCGTGACCTTTGGGAATGCGGTGGCGCTGCTGGGCCAGGAGGAGGTTGCCAAGTTCGCCCAGCATGGTCATCGCAGCCCCTTCCAGCTGGCCCTCGTCATCTACGGTCACGGCCTCTGGGTGGCCTGCGCCGTGGGCTGGCTGATCGCGCGGGAGGAGTCCCTCCACCTCGCCGCGAAGGAGGCCGAAGAGACGCGCCGGACCCTCGAGGCCACGGCCCGCCAGGCGCAGGCCCAGGCCCTGCAAGCCCAGCTGGATCCCCATGTGCTCTACAACGCCCTGAGTGGCATCTCGGAGCTGATCCACGAGGATCCGCGGAAGGCCGACGCCGCGGTCGCCCACCTCTCGGGCCTCTACCGTCGCCTGACGGACCTGGGCCAGCGGGAGCGCATTCGCCTCTCGGAGGAGCGACGGATCCTGGAGGACTACCTCGCAGTGGAGCAGGTGCGACTCGGCGACCGGCTCAGGGTCACCTGGGAATGGCCGGAGTCCCTGAACGACCGCCTGGTGCCTCCCCTGCTCATCCAGCCCCTGGTGGAGAACGCCATCAAGCATGGACTCTCCCCGGTGGAGGAGGGCGGCAGCCTCCTCGTCTCCGTGGCCCCTGGGGAGGGGGATC
>CAYZND010000282.1:0-4918 GCA_964479495.1 uncultured Mesoterricola sp. | reverse complement strand
CACCAAGCCCACCCCCCAGTCCGTGCCGCTGCCTGCGGAGGAGCTGGATGCCATCGCCACCTTGGACAAGCTTCCAGCACTGGTGCCCCCCGCTGAGCTGCCCCAGGAGGAGCCTCTGGTGGCGGTTCCCGAGATCACCGAGATGGAGCTCCCCGACCTGGGACCCGCCCAGGACGAGCTGCTGGAGGTTTCGACCCTTACCGACCTGCCGGAGATCGAGGAGATCATCACGTCGGAACAGGTCCCCGCCACGGAGATCCCGCTGGCCGCTCTGCTGGAGCCGCCCCGGGAAGAAGCCGTCTTCACGCCGCCGCTCCCGCCCCTGGAGGAGTCCCTGGACTGGTCCGACGAGAGCGAATCCATGCTCGCGGCTGTGGAAGCACCCGCGCCGCCGTCCATCGAGCTGCCGGAGCCGTCCCGGGAGGAGATCGACCTGCTGGAAGGCGCCGACCTGGGCGTGGGCTTCGAGCCTCAGACCCTCCAGCTGGAACCGGCCGAGGTCTCCCTGCAGGCTGAAGAGGCTCCGCTGGCGATCGAGGACGTGGCTCTGACCCTTGAAGAGGCCCCGCTCTCCACGGAAGCCATCGTGGAGTCGGCCCTGCGGGAGTCCGCCACGGAAGAGCCCGCTTTGGATGTGTCCGAAGAGCCCGCCTCCGTGCCAGCCGGCTTCGCGGCTCCTGCGGCGAACTCCAAGGAGCTCCTGGACGCCATGATGGCGGATCCGGTCATGATGGATGCCCTTGCCAAGGCCGTGGTGGCGCGCCTGGGTGACCAGGTCCTGCGCGAGATCGCGTGGGAGGTCATTCCTGAAATGGCGGAACGCCTTCCAAGGAACTAGCGCATGATCACCGGCTACAACACCGATGTCCGGCACGGCAACCGGGTCTTCCACGTCCAGACCGAGGACAAGGGGCTCGGCAACCCGAAGATCGAGACCCTCATCTACGTGGGCGGCGAGATCCTCGACAGCTACCGGGGCAGCTACGAGGACCTGATCGCGGGTGGCGTCATCTCCGAGCCCCTCATCCAGGACCGGATGAACGACCAGCACAAGACGGTGATCCGGGACATCAAGAACGGCAAGTACGACACGACTCCCCAGGATCCCGAGCTGGCCGAGGCACAGGTGTTCACCGACCGGAGCCTGGACCAGGCGATCCTGGAGTACCTCCAGCAGGAGGGCGAGGTGGACACCCTGGAGCTGGTGCTGGACGAGCCCATGAAGCCGGTGTTCGGGGCCCCCTTCCGCTTCAAGGTGCGGGCCCGGCTCTGCATCAGCCAGAATCCGGTGGCGGGCGCGGATGTCACCCTCCGGCTGGTCTCCAGCCTCAAGAAAGCCACGACGCTGCTTTCGGGCAAGACGGATCCCGAGGGCCTGTTCGCGGGCCAGGTGGATCTGCCCCCGAGCCAGCCAGGCCACTGCGCCATCGTGGTGAGCTGTTCCTCGGACGCCGGCAGCGACGAGTTCCGAGCCCTCATCACCGCCTGAACCGCTCGACGCCACCCAGCGCTGATATTTAAGCGCGAATGGGCCGGAGCAGGCGGAGATCGGCCCCCATCCGTGCTATTGGTGTTGGTCGGCGGGCGACGAGGAGGAAGAGGATGGCCGAGCGTGTGCTTCTGGTCCATACGGGGGGAACGCTGGGCATGGCGCCCACGGGGACACCGGTGTCGCTCTCCCCGGGACCGTCCGTGGCCCGCATCCTGGAGCAGGTGCCCGAGCTGGCCGAAGTGGCGGACCTGCGCCTGACGGTGCCCCTGAACCGCGACTCCGCCACCATGGAACCCGAGCACATCCTGGAGTTGGCCCGCCTCATCCGGCAGGAAAGCGCCGACTGTGACGGCGTGGCGCTCATCCATGGCACCGACACCATGGCCTACACGGCCTCCGTCCTGGGCTTCCTGCTGGCGGACCTGGGCAAGCCCGTGGTCATCACGGGCTCCCAGCGGCCCCTGGCCTACGTACGCAGCGACGCCCGCAGCAACCTGGTGGACGCGGTGACCCTGGCCACGCGGCATGTGCCGGAAGTGGGCATCTGCTTCGGGGATCGCTGGCTCCGGGGCGTGGCGACGGACAAGGTCAGCGTGCACCGCTACCATGCCTTCGAGACCCCCAACCTCCCGCCCCTGGCGGAGCTGGGTCTGAACATCCAGATGCACCCCCACGCAGGAATCTTCGAGCGCCGGGTGCCCGCCGGCCTTGGGAAGGCCATCGAGGCCTCCCTGGCCGTCTACGCGCCCTTCCCGGGCATGCGCTGGCACCTGCCTGCGGAGGGCACCCGAGGCGTACTGATCCAGGCCTACGGGGCGGGGAACCTGCCCATGGAACGGCCGGACCTCCAGGCCTTGCTCGACCACTGCCGGGAGCGCTCCGTGCCCGTGGTCGTCACCAGCTTCTGCCTCTGGGGCGGAGTGGATCTGGCCACCTACGAGCTGGGGCGCATGGCGGCGGACCGGGGCGCCATCTCCGGCGGCCTGCATACCCGCTGGGCGGCCCTGGCCAAGCTGGGGCTGGTCCTGGGTGCCGGTGGGGGCGTGGAGGACGTCCGCAGGGCGTTCGGCATGTCCTGGGCTGGCGAGCCTATGTAAGCCTCCTTTTTTCCTGCCGGGAGGCTCCTGCATACTGGTGGAAAGCAACATCGACTGGAGGAACCTCATGGTCCGTTCCCTCTTCGGGCTCGGGCGAGCCTTGGCGCTGGTGGCTGTGGGTGGGCTCTGCCTGGAGGCCGAGGGCACCCAGACCGCCCGCGTGACGGGGGTGGTGGTGGATGGGGAGGGCGGCCCCGTGGCCGATGCCACCGTGCGCCTGGCCTCGCCCGCGCTGCCGCGTGTCCGGATGCTCGCCACGGATGCCCAGGGGCGGTTCTCGGCCCACATCCTGCCGCCAGGCCCTTACGAGATCGAGATCACGCACCCTGCCTATCCGCCCATGCGGATCCGCGAGCTGTTGGGGATCGATCAGCACTTCCAGCCCCGCTTCCGCATGGTCCGCCAGCCGGATCTGGTGGTGGAAGTGACCGCTCAGCCCCCCGCGGTGGACAAGACGGATCCCAAGAGCGCTACCAACTACCGGCTGGACCGGATGGATAGACTCCCCGTCGACCGGACACCGGAAGGTTTGGCGCTGCTGACGCCCGGAGTCACGCTGGGCGTGGGCGGCGGTGTCCAGATCCGCGGCGCCATGACCAGCGGCAACCTGGTGCTGGTGGATGGGCAGAACGTGGAGGACGGCGCCTATGGCGAGCGGGGCGTAAGCCTCATCGAGGACGGCCTCGAGGAGGTCCAGGTCCTCACGGGGGCGCTGCCCGCGGAATACGGATACGTGGACGGCGGCGTCATCAACGCCATCACCCGCTCCGGCTCCAACACCTTCACGGGGCAGGTGCGGTGGGATGTGCGGAACCCCGCCTGGAATGCCGTGGCCCCCAAGGTGGATCGTGGCGCCATCGACGACCGGACCACCGCGGATGCGACCTTCAGCCTTGCGGGCTACCTGATCAAGGACCGCCTCTGGTTCCATGCCGCCCACTTCCTGGAGGACTTCCGCGAGGTGCGCACCATCAGCAGCGAGGCCTTCCGGGATCCCTCCTGGAGCCAGGGTGCGGATGCAGCCTATACCTATGGCCGGGACGAGCGGCGGCGCCAGTTGAAGCTCACCTGGCAGCCCCATGCCGACCACACCCTCGTGGCCTCGTACCTGGGCTCGCAGGCGACGCACACGGAACGGGACTACCTCTCGGGCAGCCTGGATACGCTTGTGCCCCAGCGCAACGACGACGAGCTGCTGAGCCTCGCCTGGCGGGCCCTCTGGTCGCCCCGGCTGATCACGGACGTCCGTTTGGGCACCAAGCGCCAGGGTTTCCAGACGGGGATGACCCACACCTCGAAGGACCTGTCGACGAGTCCGCTCTATGAGTCCGAGAGCGGGCTCTTCTACAACCGCGGTGTCTTCAACGGGGATGACGGCGGAGATCATCGGGACAACCGCACCTTCAGCGCCAAGGCGAGCTGGTTCCTGGAGGGCCACGGCAGCCACACGCTGGATGTGGGCATCAGCGGCTACGACGCCTCCCGCCGGGCCCGGAACGAGAAGTCCCCGACGGGCTACGTCTTTCAGGTGTCGGAGATCGATCCGGTGGCCGGCACGGCGATCCCGCAGAGCGTGTGGGTCTATGACAGCCGGGGTGGTGCGGCAACGGTGGAGAACCGGGGGGCCTTCGTGAACGACACCTGGCTCCTGGGTGACCGTCTCGCGCTTCAGCTTGGGCTGCGCTGGGACCACTACCGGGGACGGGATGAGAACGGGCACACCCTCGCCTCCAGCGGGGCGTGGTCCCCGCGCCTGGGGGCGAAGTACGACCTGAAGGGCGATGCTCGCTGGATTCTCGGTGCATCCTACGCCCGCTACAACGGGAAGCTGCTGGACCAGGTCCTGACGAGCGCCACGCGCCAGGGGAACATCGCCGAAGTGGACTTCCTCGCCCTGGATGACACCACGCGGGTGCCCTTCAGCGCCATCTTCGACCTGTCCAACTACGACTTCTCGGCGGCGGGCCTGAGCTACGCCAACCTGCCCGGCGTGAACCTGCGCATCAGTCCCCGCATGAAGTCACCTTCGATCCACGAAGCTCAGCTCTCCTTGGCCCACGCCTTCAAGGACTCAACTGCGGGGACCGGGTACGTGCGGGCCACGGCGGTCTACAAGAAATGGACGGATCTCGTGGACTACCGGATCGGGAACGATGGCCAGGCTTCCTACGTGTTCCCGGAGACCGGCGAGGTCATCCATCCCTACGTCCAGCACTGGGACAACAACCCGGATGCCACACGCGACTACCGGGGGCTGGAGCTGGACTTCTCCTCATCCAAGGGACGGTGGCAGTTCCAGGGGAACCTCACCTGGAGCCGCCTCTGGGGG
>CAYZND010000281.1:2843-4924 GCA_964479495.1 uncultured Mesoterricola sp. | reverse complement strand
CGCTGGGAACCGTGCGGAGCTCCGGTGGAGGCGCCGGGGACTCCGGCACCAGCTGGGTGGGGGCCAGGTCCTGGGGCAGGGGATCGAAGGGCGTGGCCATGGAATCCGTGAGCTCGGAGGAATCGAGGGCCTCCGGTTTCCGCGGGGCTTCCGCGTCCTCGGAAGGGGCTGCGGGTTTCGGCTGAGTCTGTTTTCGCATGGATTCCATCCCTACCTATGGATCGGCGATGCTGGCCGCACGTTCAAGTTCGGGGTGCGAGGGCCTTGTGCCACGCGGCCAGGCGGGGGACGAACAGAAGGAACATGACCGGGGACAGGGCGACGAAGGACCGGGCATAGCGGCTGGCCTCGGGTCCGCCCAAGGCCAGGTAGGCCAGCCCGAACAGGGTGCTGAGCCCGAACAGGGCGGAATAGAGCAGCGTCTCCAGGGCGATCACCCGGCCCCGTTTCGGGGGTTCCACCTGAGCGAAGCCTTCGCGCACGCGCTTCGAACGACGGACGACGTACAGGGCGCTCAGGGCCACCAGACCCGTGAAGGTGTAGCCCAGGTCCCGGGCCAGATCCACCGCGCCGAGGAGACCGGGCTGCAGCATACGCCCGATCAGGACCTGGAGCACCAGGGGCCAGACCACGCAGAGGACGAGGCCCAGGCCATAGGCCAGGCGGAAGATGGTCTGCAGCCCGCGGTCTTCAGGCATGGGGTGTCCGGTTGCAGGTGTCACGCCAAGCCTGCTCGCGGGGCCACAGGGTTGCGGACAGGGTTGGGGGAACCAGCATCAGGAGGAGGGACAGGGATGCGGCAGAAGGTCCGGCCACGAAGCCGAGGACCAGGCCGTAGATGGACACCGCCTCGAGCAGGGCGTAGGAGATGATGCTCCGGGTGCGCAAGGCGGCCAGAGGGGGAAGATGGGCCTGGGAGGCGCCGAGGAGGGCGGGCAGCAGGAAAGCCCCGGCCAGAGTTCCGATGGAAACCACCAGCAGGGCCAGGACCACGGGGTTCTGCCAGGGGACGTCGGCCAGCCCAAGGAAGAACC
Source organism: uncultured Mesoterricola sp. (assembly GCA_964479495.1). GTDB lineage: Bacteria > Acidobacteriota > Holophagae > Holophagales > Holophagaceae > UBA1801. The sequence goes on along the minus strand of CAYZND010000281.1, from coordinate 3,890 downwards.
GCTCCCAGTGACCTTCCAGCACCGCAAGGCCGTAGACCACGAAGTAGGCCGCAGGGCCACCGAAGCCCATGGCCAGGGCCAGGATGCGGGCCACCTTCAGCGCGGACTGAAGTTCCCTCTCCTGGGCTTCCGTCAGGAACATGCTGCCTCTCCCCTAGGCCGCCTGGACCCGGATCTCGCCGAAGGTCTCGGTCTGCACCAGATGGATGCGCCCCAGCCGGACGAGCTCCAGGAGTGCGAGGAACGTGAGCACCAGGTCCTCCCGGGTCTTCGCCTGGCCCAGCAGACCCGTGAAGGCCACCCACTGCTCGGACTGGAGGTTGGTCAGCAGCTCCGCGATGCGCTGCTCGATGGTCTTGGGCGCGGTGCGGACCTCCACGGGAGGCGGCGGCAGCAGGCGTTTCAGGGCTTCCCGGTAGGCGCCCAGCAGGTCGAAGAGGCTGGCCTGGATGGGCTCGTCCTCCACCTTGGCATGCTCGCGGATGTCCAGACCCTGGGCATAGACCACGGCCTGCCACTCGCTCTCGCGGGTGGTGAGCTCCTTGGCGGCTTCCTTGACGGCCTGGTAGTCCAGCAGCCGCTGCACCAACTCCTCCCGGGGGTCCTCCTCCTCGTTCTCCACGGGAGGTCTCGGCAGCAGGAGTCGCGACTTGATCTGCAGGAGCTGGGCGGCCATGGCCACGAACTCCGCGGCGACCTCCAGGTTCAGCTCCTCCATGAGCAGGAGGGAGTCCATGTACTGCTTGGTCACCTCTGCCATGGGCAGGTTCGTGATGTCCAGCTTCTGCTCCCGGATCAGGTAAAGCAGCAGGTCCAGGGGGCCCTCGAAGGTGGCGAGGTGGAGGGGCAGGTCCTTGAACTTGGTCTCGAAGCCCTTGGGGGGTTCGTAGATGCGGTTTTCCTCCGGCGCAGGTGTCGGAGGCGGGAGCTCGGCTTCGGGAAGCAGCGGGTCTTGCATCCCTCAATTCTACGGCATCAGCACCGGTCCAGCAGGTCCAGGTAGCGCAGGAAGCCTTCGGGCGAGGCCGGGACGCCGGAGTGGAAGAA
>CAYZND010000281.1:0-2833 GCA_964479495.1 uncultured Mesoterricola sp. | reverse complement strand
GGCCGGAGCCTGGCTGACCGGGGGTCAGGTGGGCGAGGCGGTTCTTCAGGTGGGCCACGGTGCCTGCGTTGCCGTCCAGGATGCTCGTGCCTTCCGGGAGGACCTGGCGCAGGTGGGGCCGGAAGTAGAGGAAGTGGGTGCAGCCCAGCACCACGGCGCCGTAGGCGGACAGGTCCAGGGCGCCGAGCTGGGCGCGCAGGTAGGGCAGGACCTTGTCCTCTTCGAACTCGAAGCGCTCGGACAGCATCACCAGGCCCTGGAGCGAGAGGTAGTCCACGATGCCCTCGTTGTCCACCTTGGCCACGAGGTTGTGGAACTTGGGCTCCTTCAGGGTCATCTCGGTGGCGAAGACCAGCACCCGCTTGTGGTTGTGGGCCTGGACGGCGGGTTTCACCGCCGGTTCCATGCCGATGATGGGCAGGCTGAAGGTGGCCCGCAGGTCGTCGATGGCCACGCTGGTGGCGGTGTTGCAGGCCACCACGATCATCTTGGGACTAAGCTTGAGCAGGAACGCGGTGATCTCGAAGGCAAATCGCCTCACCGTCTCCAGCGACTTGGTGCCGTACGGCACGTGGGCCGTGTCCGCGTAGTAGAGGAAGTGCTCGTCGGGCATCGTCTTCCGCGCTTCGTGCAGCACGGACAATCCGCCGATCCCACTGTCGAAAACACCGATCTTCATGCCCTCATTAGAACATGCGGCGCAGCCCCGGCAGACGCGTCAGCGCGGCGGCGCTGAGGGCCCAGGACGCCAGGTAGGCAAGCAGCGTGATGGCCGGGGCCTTGAGGAAGATGGAGAGGGGCAGGGGCACGAAGGCCAGGGCGAGGGGGTACAGGATCAGGGGGTGCAGGTAGCAGACCCCATAGGAGTTCCGGGCCTGACTGCGCCAGAAGGCGCTCTCGCCGCCGAACCAGGCCCGGAAGACCGCGAGACTGGCCAGCAGGGAGGTGAAGCAGAAGACGTTGAAGAGCAGGGCCGTCACGACCTTTGCGAACAGTGGCTGGGCCACCGGAGTCAGCCGCCACCCCAGGTAGACGAGTCCCGAGACGAGGCACAACGGGAGCCAGCGGGCCACCGAGGGTGTGTACCCCTGTTCGGTGAACCAGCCCCGCTGGTGGGCGAGGAGGCCCAGGGCGAAGTAGCCCACATAGAGCGGAACCCTCGCCGGCTGGAAGGCCAGAAGGTAGATGTGGGACCAGAGGTCCAGGGGGTAGGCGAGGCTCAGCAGGAGCGAGGCCGTGGCCGTGATCAGCAGGAAGGCCCCCAGGAGCGGTCTGTTGGCGATTTTCACCTCAGGTTTCCAGGTCGCAAACCTCTGGCTCAGGGCGAAGACCAGCGCCGTGAGCACAAAGAAGAGGAACAGCACGCCGAGGTACCCGTACACCGACTGCTGGAAGGCCCGGCCCCAGAACTCCATCCGCCAGAAGGTCCAGAAGGTGATGGGGACCTTGCGGGAGTAGTAGATCAGGTAGGTCGTGGGCGGGGCCAGGACCAGCACGCCGAAGATCCAGGGCAGGCCGATCCGTACCAGCTTGTCCTTCAGGAACGTCCGCGGGCCCCGCTTGGCCAGGGAGGCATAGGTGAAGTAGCCCGCCAGGAAGAACATGATGAGCATGATGGGGACGTCGATCACCAGCACGAGCCCCGTGAAGAACAGGCTGCGCCGGGGGTCGAGGACGTACCACCACTCGGGCGCGTAGGCCATGTATGACAGCGCCGCGTGCAGCAGCACCACGAGGAAGATGACGAAGACCCGGAGGTTGTCCAGGGCGCGGTGGCGATCGGGCTGCATGGGGCACCGGCGGGCGAGGGAAGGCTCTGGGTACGCTACGCCGATGATGGATACAACTCCATTTATTTCATCTGTTGAGAATGTAAAGAAGATCGGTCCTCCGACGGCATCCAAGGACATGCACGGCTTGGTAGGCTGGCATGGCCATGACCGTGATCCTGAAAGGAAGCTCCTTGGCCCGTCCTCCCGTATTGCCCGGTCCCCGTCCCGATTGGCTGAAGATCAAGGTCCCCGCGGCCGAGGTCACGGCGGAGGTGGAGCGGCTCATCCGCTCCAAGAAGCTGGTGACGGTGTGCGAGGAGGCCCGCTGCCCCAACCAGCACGAGTGCTGGGGCCTGCACCGCACGGCCACCTTCATGCTCATGGGCGAGGTCTGCACGCGGCACTGCGGCTTCTGCAACGTGGGCAAGGGCAGGCCCGGCGAGCTCGACCCGGAGGAACCCCAGCGCGTGGCGGAGGCCGTGGCCACCCTGGGCCTGAAGTTCGCCGTGGTGACCAGCGTGAACCGCGACGATCTGCCGGACGGCGGCGCCCCGCACTTCGCCCAGACCATCGCCTGGATCCGGACCCTGAATCCGGACTGCGGCATCGAGGTCTTGATCCCCGACTTCCAGGGCCGGGAGCGGGACCTGCTCACCGTGCTGGAGGCCCGGCCCGAGGTGCTGAACCACAACGTGGAGACCATCGCCCGCCTCTACAGGCGTGTGCGCCCGGATGCCAACTACGCCAGGAGCCTGGAGCTGCTCAAGCGCGCCGCCGACTGGCGCGACGTATATGCCCCGGAGCTGCGCGTGAAGAGCGGCATCATGGTGGGCCTGGGCGAGACACCGGAGGAGGTGCTGGCGCTGATGGCCGACTGGAAGCGGCACCGCGTGGACATCGCCACCCTAGGCCAGTACCTCCCACCTACCGGCCACCACCTGCCCCTGGAGCGCTTCGTGGAGCCCGCCGAGTTCGAGATGTACCGCCGCAAGGGCGAGGAGATGGGTTTCCAGAAGGTGCAGTCGGGACCCCTGGTGCGCTCCAGCTACCACGCCCGGGAG
>CAYZND010000280.1:0-4941 GCA_964479495.1 uncultured Mesoterricola sp. | reverse complement strand
GTCCTCGCGGCCCCGGCCTTCGAGGTGAAGCTCTACGTGCCCCTGGCCATCCCCGCCCTGCGGCTGCGCCAGAAGCTCTTCGGCCACGGCTACGTGAAGAGCTACGTGAAGGCCAAGGTGCTGACCCACGACCCGGCCCAGGTCATGGCCTACGAGGCGGACCCCGCCATCTTCAAGCAGATCGCCGTGAACATCCTGCTGGACCTCTACGACACCTCGAGGCGCGTGGTGGCGGATGCCGGGGCCATCACCGTGCCGACGCTGGTGATGGCGGCGGGCTCGGACTGGGTGGTGAAGCAGGGCGCCCAGGAGGCCTTCTACCGGAACCTGTCCTCGACCCGGAAAGCGTTCTGCGTACTGCCCGGCTTCTTCCACGCCCTCTTCCACGAGAAGGACCGGCACCTCCCCATCGAGAAGTCCCGGGCCTTCCTCCGCAAGGCCTTCGAGGCCCCGGCGCCCCGTCTGCCCCTGGTGGAGGCCGATGGCGGCGGCTTCACGAAGACCGAGTTCGACCTGCTCGCAGCTCCGAAGCGCTCCCTGAAGTGGTGCCTCGTTAAGGCCTCCATGCGCACCGTGGGGAAGCTGAGCCGAGGCATCCGCCTGGGTTGGCAGCGGGGCTTCGACTCCGGCGAGACCCTCGACTACGTCTACGCCAACCAGCCGAGCGGCACCACGCCCCTGGGCCGGGCCATGGACAAGGCCTACCTCGAGAGCATCGGCTGGCGGGGCATCCGGCAGCGCAAGCTGAACCTCGAAAAGCTGCTGGGTCAGGCCATGGAGGCGATTCACGCCCAGGGTCAGGCCGTGCGCATCGTGGATGTCGCCACGGGGGTCGGGCGGTATGTGTTGGAGACCCTGAAGGCCCATCCCCACATCCCGGCCACGGCCCTGCTCCGGGACTACAAAGAGGTGAACCTGGAGGCGGGACGGAAGCTGGCCCGGGAGCTGGGCGTGGAGACGGCCACCTTCGCCTGGGGGGATGCCTTCGACGAGGCCTCCCTGGCCAGCCTTGAGCCGCGACCCAACCTCGCCATCGTCTCGGGCCTCTTCGAGCTGATCCCGGACAATGCCCGGATCCAGGCCTCGCTCCGGGGCCTGGCGGAAGCCATGGAGGACGGCGGCTTCCTCCTCTACACCAACCAGCCCTGGCACCCCCAGATCGAGTTCATCGCACGGGTGCTGGTGAACCGGGAAGGGGCGCCCTGGATCATGCGGCGCCGCACCCAGGCGGAAATGGACGAGCTGGTGCGCGCGGCGGGCTTCGAGAAACGGATCATGGAGATCGACCCCTGGGGCATCTTCAGCGTCTCCCTGGCTGTGAGGCGACGCCCGTGAGCGCATCCCGCCCCTGGAGGCGCGCCAGCCTGTGGATGGCTGGCTGCGGCCTCCTCTTCGCCGTCGTCTACAACGCCTGCAACTGGATCACCACTCAACGGGCGGATGTCAGGACCTGGGCGCTGCCCTGGGAGCTGGGCATCCCCTTCGTGCCCTGGACGATCGTTCCCTACTGGTCCCTGGACCTCTTCTTCATGGGCGCCTTCTTCCTGTGCACCTCCCGCCGGGAGCTTGACGTGCTTGGCCAGCGCCTGGTCCTGGCCATCCTCATCGCCGGGGCCTGTTTCCTGGCCCTGCCCTTGACCACCGTGTTCCCTCGACCTCCCGTGGAGGGTCTCTACGGTGTCCTGTTCGACGCCCTCCGCGCCTTTGACCGGCCCCACAACCTGTTCCCCTCCCTGCACATCGCCTTCCGCACCCTCCTGGCCTACCACTACGCCCGGCACACCCAGGGCTGGCTGAGGGGCCTCGTCCATGCTTGGTTCTCCCTCATCGGGCTCTCCACCCTCCTGACCTACCAGCACCAGGTCATGGACGTGGTCGGCGGGTTCCTTCTGGCCGTCATCTGCTTCCACGCCTTCCGGGAATCCTGGACGACCGCCCCCTCGGCCCGGAACCCCGTGGCCGCTTGGCGCTATGGGTTGGGGACCGCATTCCTGGTGGTGGCGGCCTGGGCCCTGCGCCCCTGGGGCATGCTCCTGCTCTGGCCCGCCACCGCCCTGGGCTGGGTCGCCGCGGGGTACCTGGGGCTAGGGGCTTCCGTCTACCGCAAGGAGCATGGACGCCTTCCCCTCAGCACCCGGATCCTGATGGCCCCGGTACTGGCGGGACACGGCCTCTCCTTCCTTCACTACCGCCGGCAGTGCCGAGCCTGGGACGAAGTGATTCCCGGTGTGTGGCTCGGGCGACGCCTCTCCGAGCCGGAAGCCCGGGAAGCCATCCGCCAGGGGGTCACGGCGGTCCTTGACCTCACCGCCGAACATTCTGAGGTGGCGGCCTTCCGGGCGCTGCCCTACCTGAACCTGCCCGTGCTGGACCTCACGGCCCCGTCCCGGGAGCAACTGGAGGCGGGCGTGGCCTTCATCCGGGAGCACGCCGCATCGGGCACGGTCTACATCCACTGCAAGATTGGATATTCCCGCAGTGCAGCCCTCGCCGCGGCCTATCTCCTGTCCAACGAACCGGGCCGGGACCCCGAAGACGCCTTCCGGCAGCTTCGGGCATCCCGGCCCAGCATTGTCATCCGTCCCGAGATCAGATCAGGACTGATGGAGTTCCACGGTTGATCAGGAGGCCTTGGCCACCGAGGACGTCTCGATGGAGTAGGTGCCCTTGCCGCCGACGATGACCGTGCCGTTGGTGGCGACGGTGAGGGCCTGACCGGGACGCAGCACGCGGTCCATCACATCGTTCTCCTGGGTCAACCACAGGTAGCCGGCGGTGCAGCGGACCGTCTGGCCTTCCAGGCCGGTGAAGGTGGCCACCCGGTCGGCCTTCACGGCGCCGAACTTGGGGGAGCTCTTCTTGGTTTCGGTGCGTCCGAACGTCATCAGCTTGATCGCATATTCAGTCATGGTTTCCTCCGTCGTTTGGGGTGGGCGGTCTCGCTCGCCACACTGCAAATATAGGAGTGGAACAGTCAACATAACAGTGGCACTTTATAAAAATTATGACCGTAACAGTTTTTAAACAATAAGATTGTTACCGAGAATGATCGCACAACTGTTATGGCGTTTGAAAAACTGTTAGCCGATCATGGAACAAACGGATCAGCCCAGGACGGAACCCATGAAGGAAGCCAAGAAGGTCCCCCTGTACGAGCGCTTCGCCCTCGATCTGGAAGAGCAGATCCGTGCGGGCACATTTCCCGTGGGCGCCCGGATCCCCTCCATCCGCGAGTCCAGCGTCCAGCACGAGATCAGCTTCTCCACGGTCCTGCAGGCCTACCAGCTGCTGGAGAACCGCGGAATCATCGAGGCGCGACCCCAGTCGGGCTACTACGTGAGACTCCAGCCCAAGAAGCAGCTCCCGGAGCCGGACTACGAGCCCCTGCAGGGTGATCCCACCAGCGTGGGCATCGACGACGTGTCCATGCGCCTGATCCACGACACGCTGAACCTGGACTTCGCCCAGTTCGGCGCGGCCATGCCCGATCCCACGCTGCTGCCCACCACCAAGCTCAACCGGATCCTTGCCGAGCTGGCCCGGGACGGGAAGTTCCCCCATCACCTGGGCGAAGCCGTCGAAGGCCGCGAGGACCTGCGCATCCAGGTGGCCCAGCGGGCGTTCAGCTACGGCTGCGACATCTCCCCCAACGAGATCATCATCACGGCGGGCTGCACCGAAGCCATGTGCCTGTGCCTCCAGGCGGTCTGCATGCCCGGGGACCTGGTGGCCATCGAGTCCCCCACCTACTTCGGCATCCTGCTGGCCCTGGAATCCCTGCACCTGCGGGTGATCGAGATCCCTTCCCACCCGAGAAAGGGCATGAGCCTGGAGGCCCTGCGCTTCGCGGTGGAGAACCACCCCATCAAGGCCGTGGTGGCCATGACGAACTTCAGCAACCCCACGGGGAGCCTCATCGAGGACGAGGACAAGCGCGAGCTGGTGGAGATCCTCAGCGCCCAGGGCATCCCCCTCATCGAGGACGACATCAACGGCGAGCTGCACTTCTCGGAGCGCCGCCCCCGCACGGCCAAGTCCTATGACAAGGAGGGCCTGGTGATGCTCTGCTCCTCCTTCTCCAAGGACATCTCGCCGGGCTTCCGCATCGGCTGGGTGGCCCCCGGGAAGTTCTACCGCGAGGTGCAGAGCCGGAAGTACGCCGTGAACATCCGCACCTCCGTGCTGCCCCAGCTCACCATCGCCCGCTTCCTGGAGAGCGGAGGCTACGACCACCACCTGCGCAAGATCCGGCGCGCCTATGCCCAGAAGGTCGAGCTCATGGCCGACGCCATCCTCGCGCACTTCCCCGAGGGCACGCGCATCACCGAGCCCGGCGGCGGCTTCGTGCTCTGGGTGCAGCTTCCCGGGAAGCTGGACTCCATGCAGCTGTACCAGGAAGCCCTCCGGGCCTTCATCGCCATCGCGCCGGGCTACATCTTCTCGCCCACCCACAAGTTCAACGACTTCATCCGCCTCAACGCCTCCTGCTGGTCGGACAAGGCGGAGGTGGATGTCGCGCGACTGGGCAAGCTGGTGAAGGGCCTGCTGTCCAAGCGAGGCTGAGGCCAAGTGGCATCAGGCCTTCGGGGATGGCCGTTCGATCTTCCGGAGCGCTTTTTCGAGATCGTAGAAGCTCACGGGCTTGATGTAGAAGTCCACGATGCCTTTCTCCGCCAGGGACGAGGCGTCGATGGGACCCGTGTAGCCGGAGATCAGGATGATCGGCAGCTGGGGTGAGCTCGTGCGCAGCTCCATGCAGAGGTCCATGCCGGTCATCCCCGGCATGATCTGATCGGTGACGACCACATCGAAGGCCTCGGTGTTGTTCGCGATGAGCTTCAGGGCCTGCTCCCCATTGGCGGCTTCGGTCACGCCATGACCGTTCCTGCGGAGGCCCGCGGCAAGCGTTTCCTGCTCATCGAGAACCCGCGGCCCACGTTC
>CAYZND010000279.1:0-4943 GCA_964479495.1 uncultured Mesoterricola sp. | reverse complement strand
AGATCGCTCCGCCCCGCTTCAGAGCCAGGTAGCGGTTCACCAGGGACACGGAGAGCTGCTCAGGGAGCACGTCGAGGCTGAGGACGCCCTGGGCGTGCACGCGCTCGAAGCTCTTGCGGCGCTGGTCCAGGTATTCGTGGATGGCGCTGTGGAGCAGGGCGCCGTCGAAGTCCAGCACGGGCTCCTCCAGGGACTGCTCCAGAGTCCGCTCGCGGAGGTTGGCCAGGAGCACCAGGTGCCGGGCCCGCAGCAGCTGGAGGGCGGGCAGGAGGGTGTCGTCCTCCTCATCCCGCAGGTTGGTGACGAGTACCACGAGGGAGCGCTTGCGCACGCGGGTCATGAAGGCCCGGGCCGCCGCCAGGTAGTCGGTGGCATTCGTGGTGGGCTGCAGGTCGTAGAGGGTCTGCAGCAGCTCATCCAGGGCCGCGCCGGTCTTGCGGGGGGGCAGCCAGCGCTCCTCGCCGGCAAAGGTCAGCAGACCCGTAGCGTCGCCTTCCCGGAGCGCCACGTAGGCGGTGAGCAGGATGGCGGTCAGGGTGTGGTCGAAATGGGACAGCTCGCCGTCCCGGGTCCGCATGCGCCGGCCGCAGTCCAGCAGGAAGACGATCTGCTGGTCCCGCTCGTCCTGGTAGTCGCGGCTGATGAGCTTGCGCATCCGTGAGGTGGCCTTCCAGTCGATCTGCCGCAGGCTGTCCCCTTCGCGGTACTCGCGGAGCTGGTGGAACTCCATGCCCTCGCCACGGCGGCGCTTCTTGTGGATGCCCAGCTGCGACAGGCGGTTGACCGTGGCCAGGTGGGCGTACTTCCGAACGGCGGCGAAGTTCGGGAACACCCGGACCAGGGTCTCCGGTCCCCCGCGCAGGTTGCGCTTCCACAATCCCAAAGGCGAGGTCAGGCGCAGGTGGCATGGGGCGAAGCGATGGGCCCCGCGCTCCTTGGGCTTCACCTGGTAGTGCAGCTCCGCCGCTTCCCCGGGCTTGAGACGGAAGGCACGCGGCAGCCCGTGGTGGTCCAGGGCATGGGGCACGCCGTCGAAGACCTCCAGCTTCACGGGCCAGCTGCTGCCATTGGCGAGCCGCAGCCGCGCTTCGCACCAGACGCCGACGGGCAGGGTCCCGGGGATCCGCCGCACCACGTCCAGCTCGGGAGAGCGCAGCAGCAGGATCAGGTCCAGGAGCACCGCGAACAGGATGGCCCAGCCGGCAGCCTTCCAGTGGATCGCCAGGGCTTCCGGCCAGAAGGAGGCCAGGACCGCGAAGGCCAGCCAGCCCGTCAGGACCAGGACGCAGGCGCGGGTGGGGTTCATGCCCTCGGTGCCTCCACACGCTCCAGCAGGGAGGAGAGCAGGTCGTCGCAGGTGTGGCCCTCGATCTCGCTCTCGGGGGAAGGCGCGATGCGGTGGCGCAGGGCCGGCAGCGCCAGGGCCTTGACATCATCAGGAGTGGCGAAGTCGCGGCCCTCGAGGATGGCGTGGGCCCGGGCGGCGCGCACCAGGGCGATGGCGCCCCGGGGACCGGCCCCCAGCGTGATGCCCATCCAGCCCCGGGTGGTGCGGACGATCCGCACCGCATAGTGGAGCACCTGCTCATCCACCCGCACGCAGGCGGCGATGCGCTGCAGTTCCTGGACATCCTGGGGCGTGGCGATGGGGGCGATGGCTTCCACATTAAGCCCCTCGCCCACCTGGCCCTCGGTGACGAGGCGGACGAGGCGCTGCTCCTCCGATTCAGCAGGGTAGGCCATGGCCACCTTCAGCAGGAAGCGGTCCAGCTGGGCCTCCGGGAGGGGATAGGTGCCCTCCTGTTCGATGGGGTTCTGGGTGGCCAGGACCATGAAGGGCCGGGGCACCATGAAGGCCTTGCCCTCGATGGTGACCTGCTGCTCCTGCATCACCTCGAGGAGGGCGGACTGGGTCTTGGCGGGGGCGCGGTTGATCTCGTCGGCCAGCAGCAGGTTCGTGAACACCGGTCCCTGGCGGATGCGGAAGGTCTCGGTCTTGGGATCGTAGATGGCATGGCCCATGACGTCCGAAGGCATCAGGTCAGGGGTGAACTGGATGCGGGCGTTGTGGCCCTGGAAGGCCTTGGCCAGGGCCCTTACCAGCAGGGTCTTGCCGAGGCCGGGCACCCCTTCCAGCAGCACGTGCCCGCCCCCGAAGAGGCAGGTCAGCACCTGGTCGACGACCCGCTGCTGGCCCACGAGGGCCTTGCCGATCTCCGACCGCATCTTCTGGGACAGGTCGGCGGCCCAGGCCAGGCGCTCCGGGGCGAGGTGGTGGGGGGAGGCGGTGTCGGTGGTCATAGCTTTTTCCGTATGAGGTCGAGGGTCTGGATGGCTTCGGTGAAGGCTCGTGCATCGGTGAAGCGCTCGCTGAGCAGGGCCCGGGCGATGCGTGACTCTGAAAGACCTGAGAACTCGGCGAGGCGGGTGTGGAGCTCCGAAGGTTCGAGGTGCCCCCAGCCGGGATGCACGCGGTGGATGCGGGAAAGCGTGGCCTCACGGGTGGCGCGGAGCAGGCTCACACCATCCCGCTGCACCCACTGGAAGCGCCCGCAGGCGGCGAGGTGCTCCAGCAGGCTCCGGCGGTTCTCCGGCGGGTTGGGGATGCGGGGGCCGAAGCGGGCCGAGGCCTGCCACAACCCCGCGACGGTGACCACCGCCAGGGCCGCCAGGGGCATCCAGGCGTTGTCCTGGAGCCAGGCCGTGAGGGAAGGGGGCTCCTCGCGATACACAATCCAGGTCCGGTTGTCCTTGGCCCAGTCCAGCACCAGGGCGGCCAGGAAGGCCGCGTGGTCCTCCTCCGCGAGGTTTCCGTTGTCGAAGCAGGCGAGCTCGGTGCAGAGGAACACGCGGCCATCGCCCAGCTCGTACTGAAGCAGCTTGAGGCCGGAGTCGTTGCCCGCCGCGTGGACCGCTGCATCGCGCGGGTCCAGCAACTCCCGCCAGGCACCCAGCCGCACACGGTAGGTCGTGCCATCCATGGCGACACGGACCGTCCGGTGCGTTTCGTCGAACGTCTTTGGATCGAAGCTCGGCGCAGCTCCTGGCCCTGCTCCCAGGCCGGGCGCCACTGGGCCCAGGTCACGCTCGGGTCGCCAGACCATCCGGGCACCAAGGGCCTCGAAGATGGGGTCCTGGGTGCTCTCGGCTTCCCTGGATTCGGGAACGAGTCCTTCGGCGATCAGGAGCCCACCTCGCTTCACCCATTCGATGAGGTCGGCGGCCTGTCCGGGTGAGATGCGCACCTGCCGTCGGGGGAGAATCACCACATCGTTCCGGTCGGGCATGCGCTTCCCGCCGGGAAGCCCGCGGATCGAGGACGTCCGCTGACCCATGCGCTCCAGGAGGCGCTGGGCCGCCAGGAAGTCGTTGACGCGAGCCTCGCCGGAGTAGCCCACCCAGACGTCCTGCTCCTTCCACTCCAGGCGGCCCCAGAGCGCCCAGGTCACCAGCCCGGCCGCCGCCAGGAGGATGCCGAGGATCACGGCGAGGCGGGTCCACTTCATCGGCGCACCTCGCCCGGTGTCTGCTGGAAGTGGCGAGGCCACTCGGCGCAGAGCCCCTCCGCCTGGGGCTCAGGGGACAGGTCTGCATAGGCGACTCGCAGCCAGGTGCGCGTGAGCCTGCCGAAGTAGTCCGCGGCGGGGACGGGGAGGGCATCCTTCGCTTTGTGGAGGCAGTCGCCTTCGGTAGCTCCACGGGAGATGGGCGCGCGGTGGATGTGGACCAGGTGGGCCAGGGCGCCGCGATAGAGGAGGGCCAGGGCCCCTCGGACGTTGCCTTCCGCCCAGAGCCGGGAGGCCACGCGATCCAGGTCCATGGGCAGGGCTTCGGGACGGATGTCCATCCCCATGAGGACTTCGGGCAGGTCCTCCCGGGAGGTGATCTTCAGCCGCCGCACGAGGTAGCTGCGGTTGCGCCAGATCACATACACGATGGCAGCCGCCGCAAGGGCGATGAAGAACCACTTGGCCGCGACGCCCAGGACCTTGAACAGCTCCAGCATTCCGGGGGAGACCTTGCTCGGCTCCGGTTCTTTCTTCGAGCCGTCCTCCTTCCAGCGGAGGCCCTTCTTCCGCTGCTTGACTTGGAACTCGGGCTGCCGGAGGACATCCGCCAGCGCTTCCTTCGCCGTGGGGCGGGTCGCCTGCCCCTGGAGCATCGCCGGGGTGGACACCAGCCACAGCACGAGGAGCGCGCGACCGAGGGCCTTGGAGATGCGCGAGGCCGCCTTGCGGAAGGCCACCTCCAGGTCCCAGCCTTCCAGTTCCACGCGCCGGTTCAGGTAGAGGGCGAAGCCGCCGCCCACATAGAAAGGCTCGAGGAGGGTGATGGAAAGGATGGGCAGGAGGCTCATCAGAATGTCCACCCAGGCAATCCGGTCGGATCCGGAGCCGAACGCCGCATCCATGATCTTGAAGTCGGAGCCTGCAGGCACGAACAGGGAAACCCCTGCCAGGAGGCTGAAGAAGACCACGGCATGAAGCGCGAAGCAGACGGCGGTGAGGAGGATGGCCTGGGTGCGGCCCCGGCGCAGCAGGATGGCGGTCCGCTGCCGGAAACCGGCTCCTGCCTGTTCCTCCAACTGCCACACAGGCAGCACGAAGCTGCGCTGGGGGCTCAGCCGCCGCCACAGGAGCGAGGCCACGAGCCCATGCCGCATGAGCCCCGCGACATGGCGCAGGCTTTCCCGGAAGGAGGGGACCTCCCCGAAGATGGCCTTGGCGAGGACATGCAGCACCAGCCGATCCAGGAATGGCGCCAGCCACCACACCACCAGGGGCGGCACCCAGAGGTGATCCTGGAACAGCACATAGAGTCCGGTGCAGAGGGGAACCAGGACGGTGAGCCACAGCACCATGACGCGGGCCCAGTGCCGTCGCACCAGGATGAAACCGAGGTCGATGGCTTCCCAGGGATCCCTGAGACTGATCACCATGCCC
>CAYZND010000278.1:0-4950 GCA_964479495.1 uncultured Mesoterricola sp. | reverse complement strand
GGGGCGGCCGTGTTCGAGTGCGGATTCGGAGCGCAGCTGGCGAACCTCACCCGCTGGGCAGACAGGCAGCTTCGCGTCCAGTCACTCCAGGATCAAGCACTGCTTGCTTCCTGGTAGGATGAATCCGGGATCAGACCCGTCGTCATGGCCTTCCGGCAGAATCTCGATGACGGTGGCGGGAATCGGGGCGATCGCTTAGCATTCTCCCATCCCTCCTTGTCATCCGCGCCGTCCGCCTCCGCCCGGAGAATCCTTCCCTCATGCCGTCTTCCGCTTCGCCGTTCAACGATGCGCTCTCCAACCGCTTCGCGCAGATTCTCTATCAGTGCTTGGAGTCCGTGGGCAGCACCAAGGGGGTTCTCTACCTGTCGGTGAAAGGGCAGGAGGGCTTCCGGCTCGTCAGCCACTACGGCTTTCCGCGGCTGATGCCTCCGCCCGCCCAGCTTCCGCTCGATCATCCGATGGCCAAGTGGATCCAGCGGGAGCGACGCACCTTCGCGGTGAACAACGCGTCCCAGTTCACGGAGCTCTCGGTGCTCGGCCAGGGCTCGGAAAACCCCCGGCTCCTGATCACGCCCCTCTATGACCGAGGGGAGTGGGTGGGCTTCCTGGCTCAGCGGGATCGCGTGCGTGGCGAGGCCTATGACGTCACCCGCGATGAAGCGCCCACGCTGACCATCTGCCAGGAGATCGTGGCCGCGGCGCGTGAGTTCCACTTCATCTTCTCCGTGATTACCCCCACGGAGTCCCAGAGTGCGCCGGGCGTGCTGCAACCGGTGGCTTTGCCCAAGCCGGTGCTGGAGGAGGTGCCCCCGGTCTCCGTGCCAGTGCCGCCTTCCGACTCCATGTTCCCCCCGGCCACGGCCAAGGAGTTCTCCCCCGGGATGATGCTGGAAGGTTTCCTTCCCGCCGTGGAGGGCGAGGATGCCTTCTCCGCCCTCACGAACAGCGGAGCCTTCATCAGCCGGAACCTGGACGAGCCCACCGTGATCGTGCCGCCTCCACCGCCTTCCGGGGAGCCTGCGGCAGCTGCGCCCCTGCGGCCAGGCATGTTCCTGCCCGAGCAGCGCACGTTCTTCTGGGAAGCGGCCGCCCTCCTGAGCTCCATCGTGCCCCTGGCTGCCGTGGCCCTGTGGATGGACGAGCCCCAGGAGCTACGCCCCATCCTCGCCTACAGCCGTCTGCCGCTCTCCAGCGAGCTGAAGCAGCAGATCCTCGCCCATGCGACGTACCATATTCCGCGCGTGGAGGAGAAGGACCTGCGCATCCTCACGAAGTCGGAGTGGCTGGACGAGAACCCTCTGCGGGGCATCTTCCAGACCTACCTGCCCGTGGTGCTGATGGAGGAGGGCGGGGGCCAGGACCTGATGCTGCTCTTCCGCCTTGAGCAGAAGCCCTTTTCGGAGCCGGAGCAGATCCACATCCAGCAGGTCGCCCGCATGCTCGGTTTCCACCTCCAGGAAGGGCGGCTGCACGAGCAGTACCACCGCGCCTTCCTCTCCGTGGCCCACCGCATCCTCTCCACCGTGGAAGGGGGCGCCCCCCACCTGCGCTCCCACAGCCTCAATACGGCCAAGCTTGCGCGGAACTTCGCCGTTCGGCTCGAGCTCCCCAGCCATGAGGTGGAGGCGGTGAGCATTGCAGCGATCCTGCATGACGTGGGCACCCTGCTGCTGGATCCGGCCATCCTCGCCAAGCCGGAGCTGGCCCCTGAGGATCTGGCGCGGATCCGCACCCATCCCGTGCTCGCCTCGGCCTTCCTGAAGGACTTCCGCTTCCCCTTCGACGTGCTGCGCATCATCCGCCACCACCATGAGCGCTGGGACGGCACGGGCTATCCCGACGGCCTGAAGGGCGAGGAGATCCCCATTGGAAGCCGCATCATCAGCATCATCGAGGCCTTCGAGGTGATGTCCTCCGGCAACGGCTACAAGAGCCCCAAGGGCGGGCGCGAGATCCTCGATGAACTGCGCCAGGAGTCCTCGGCTCAGTTCGATCCCTCCCTCGTGGCGGATTTCATCGACTACCTCGCCTCCAAGGCCCGTCGCAACAGCTAGAGGGCCTGCGCTACCCTGGACTTGCCTCGTGAGGTGCGGGTCTCCGCGCCGCCGGCGCATGTCCTCTTGACAAGGAACCCATGAAGAATCTGATAGCCTCCCTCCTTCTGCTGTCCGCGATGGCGCTTCCATCCCCGGCCCAGGGCTTCAAGGACTGGGTGAAGCGGATGGAATCGCGGGGCCTCAAGGTGTCCGCCGGCCTCTGGGACCTGGAGTCGGGCCGCCTTCTGGAAGGACACAAGGCCGATGTGGCCCTGATCCCGGCCTCCACCACCAAGGTGGTCTCCACCTATGCCTTGCTCAAGACCTGGAAGCCCAACTACGTCCTCGAGACGGAGCTCTGGGGAACCCTTGCGGGGGACACGGTGACGGGAGACCTGGTCTTCAAGGGTGTCGGCGATCCTTTCCTCACCTCCGAGCGCATCTGGCTCATGGCCCAGGACCTGAAGAGCCGGGGCATCCTCCGCGTGACGGGCAGTGTCCGCCTGGACCAGAGCGCCTTCGATGGCCAGCGCTACGGCAACGGCTGGGAAAAGACCTCGAGCGATGACACGCCGCCCATCCTGCCGCTCTCGGTGAACTGGAGCAAGGACGACAAGGGCAAGATCCTCCACAATCCCGAGCCCGTGGCCATCGAGACGATCACCCGCATCTTCCGGGAGAGTGGGATCCAGGTCCTCGGCCAACCGCCCCGCGAGGGCGAGGTGGTGAAGCTCCTGGCCTTCCCATCCAAACCCCTGCGGGACTATGTCCAGGACATCAACAAGTACTCGAACAACTTCATGATCGAGATGCTCCTGAAGCGATTCGGCGACGGATCCTGGTCCACGGGCCTCCAGCGCGTCCAGGCCTTCTACAAGGAGAGCCTGAACCTGGGACCCGACCGCATCGCCATCACGGACGGTTCAGGATTGAGCAAGGAGAACCGGCTCTCGGCCAAAACCCTGGTCACCGTGCTTCGGATCGCCTGGCATGACTTCGAGGTGGGGCCCGAGTTCGTGGCATCCCTGAAGGTGCTCGGGGGCGAGCCTTGGCCACTGGCTTTCAAGAAGCCTGCCCTGGACCGGCGCCTCCGGTACAAGACAGGACACCTGGACGAGGTCACCAGCATCTGCGGCTACCTGCAGGCCCCGGACGGGAAGATGCGCGTGTTCGCCATCATCCTCAACGGGAAGTCCCGCAACGAGGATGTGAACACCATGGTCGCCGCCTGGGCCGATTGATTGCCTGTGGCACCCCGGCTGGCATCGCGTGAAGATGGTGCCCGGAGGGATGCCATGGTCCGCATCGCCGTCGTGGACGACAGCCGACTGGCCCGCACCTTCACCGTGGGCTGCCTGAAGAAGCTCGGGCACGACCTGGTGGAGATCGATCCGACCAGCCTCTTCGATGTGATCAAGGTCCTGAGGGAGAGCCCCCCGGCGCTCGTGCTCATGGACTACCTCATGCCCAACTGTCCGGGCGCGAGCTTGGCGCGTGCCCTGAGGGAGGACCCAGCCTTCGAGGGCGTCCGGGTGATCATGATCAGCGCCCATCGCGATGATGAGATCCAGGAGCGCCTGAAGCGCATGGGCGTCGATGCCTTCCTCTCCAAGCCCTTCGAGGCGCAGGCCCTGGTAGACCACGTGGAAGCCCTGCTGGGCGAGGCTTCCTGACGGGGCTCACTGGGGCGTGAGGATCTCCTTGTCTTCTCGGTAAGCGAAAAGCTCGCCGAAACGGCCCCACGGGGCCCCATCCGCGACCGAGCGAAGCGAGGAGCGGGAGCAGCGTGCAGTGCACGGTGCGATCTGGGGGTGGTCAGGTGGGGCAGTAGGAACCGTGCTCACTGGGGTGTGAGGATCTCCTTCTCCTCGCGGTAGGCGAAGAGCTCGCCGAAACGGCCCCACGGGGCCCCATCCGCGATCGAGCGAAGCGAGGAGCGGGAGCAGCGTGCAGTGCACGGTGCGATCTGGGGGTGGTCAGGTGGGGCAGTAGGAACCGTGCTCACTGGGGTGTGAGGATCTCCTTCTCCTCGCGGTAGGCGAAGAGCTCGCCGAAACGGCCCCACGCCACCAGGGTCTCGAAGGTGCGCTCGGGGTCTTCCATGGGCAGCCGCGCGGCCAGCTCGTGGACCAGTTCGTCCTTGGAGAGCTCGTCCTCGCGGAGCTGCATGAGCTCCAGCACGACGCGGAACAGGCGCAGGGTGAGGAGCTGCTCGCGCCAGATGTCCTTGCGCTCGTCGATGTCGGCGGCCATGAAGCGCAGGCCCAAGGTGGTGAACTTCACGCCGCGCTTGGGCGTGTCCACGAGATCCAGCATCTCAGCCGCCTTCACCATGGCGAGCACGGACTCGAAGGGCACCTGGGTCTGGCTGGCCACCAGGTAGATGTCGCAGGCGCCGCCCTGGGTCTCCAGGAACTCCAGGAGGCCCAGCACGTCGGAGGAGCCCACGTGGGGAATGGGCTCGATGGGCGTGGGCACGTTGGCGGGGCTGGGGCCGCTCACCTCCACGTCCGGCAGCTCGGCGGAGGTGATGATGTCGTGGATGCGGTCCGCCAGGATCTGGTAATCCCGGGAGCGGATGTTCCGGGGTCGCCGGAGGGGATTCTCCACGATGGTGCGGATGTGGGTGGGATTGCCGCTGAGGATCACGATGCGGTCCGCCATGAGCACGGCCTCCCGCACGGAGTGGCTCACCAGCACGATGGAGCTGGGGTTGCGCTCGGCGTCCTGCCAGATGTCCAGCAGCTCCGCGCGCAGGCCTTCCGCCGTGAGGGCGTCCACCTGGCTGAAGGGCTCGTCCATGACCAGCACCTCGGGGTCCACGGCCAGGGCCCGGGCCACCCCCACGCGCTGCTTGGTGCCCCGGGGGAGCTCCCGGGGATAGGCTTCCTCGAAGCCCTCGAGGCCCACC
>CAYZND010000277.1:0-5002 GCA_964479495.1 uncultured Mesoterricola sp. | reverse complement strand
GTACAGTGGCTGCTGAGCCTCTCGCGCGAAGAGCGGACCGTGCGCCTCTGCCTGGCCATCGCAGGCTACAGCTGGCTCGGCATCGCCAGCTTCAAACTCATCGTGGCCGATCTGGCCGGCGCCTCCACACCCCTGCGCGCCCTGGCCTTCCTGGGCGTCGGCGCGATCTTCCTGACTGCGGCCCTCGTGGCCAACCGGTTCCGCCAGAAGCGGAAGGAGGCCGAATGATCCCTCGGTTCCTGGCCCCCCTCGCAGCGCTGCTGCTGCTCTCCTGCGCACCCAAGGAGGACCGCTCCAAGCTGGCCCGGCGGCCGGTGACGCCGGCAGCCGCCAGCGGCTGGGCGCGCCTGCCCCTGGACGGCGCCGCGCAGCTGGCCTATCCCGACCTCTGGCTGGGCGATGCCGAAGGCATCTCGATCCCCTATCTGGTGGAACGGGAGGGCCTCTGGCAGCCTCGGCAGCTGGAGCTCGCCCAGATCCTCCTCGGCCGCGATGCCAAGGAACGCCCGACGGCGGAGTTCACCCTGAAGTTCCCGGAAGGCTGGCAGGTGCGGGACCGGGAGCACCTGAAGGTGGATCTGGACCTGGAGGGCCAGGCCCCCTGGGTGGCCCGGGTGGAGGTGGAGCGGCGCATGAAGGACAGCGCCTACATCCGCCTGGAGCGGGATTCACCCCTGCACCTCTTCGACCTGGGCCTGTCCGAGGGCAAGCGCGCCTTCTACCTGCCGTGGGATGCCCAGAGCTACCGGCTGACGCTGGTCGCCACCCAAGGGACGGCCCCGAAGATCTCCGGCCTCCGCGTCACGGCCAGCACGCGCCCCGATGAGCTCCGGGCCGATGCCGTCGTCACGCCGCGCGTGGAGAAGGCCGGTTCCGGCGATGGAGGTCGGGAGGTCTGGACCGTGCGCCTGGATACCCCCCAGCGCATCGTGGGTGCGGACATCCTCCTGAAGCCGCCCGTGGCCCCGGTACAGCCCCACTTCGAGATCCCGGAGGAGAAGAAATCCTCGCGCACGGCCACGCCCCAGTGGGTCTCCACCGAAGGCATGATCTGGAACCTTCCCGCCCTGGAAACCCGGGCCACCCGCGTGGCCGTGGGTCCCGTCCTCACGGACCACCTGGAGCTGAGCCTGCCCCAGGGAGCCCGCCTGGACACCGTGAAGCTCCTCATCCGCCACGAGGTGCTCCTCTTCCCGGCGGAGGCCGGGAAAGCCTACTTCCTGCACGTCGGTGGACAGGTGAAGCAAGCCCCCGGCAGCCTTGCAGCCCTGCCCGAGTCCAGCCGCGCCGTCTACACGCGGGAGCCCCTGAAGCTGGGACCTGCCGAGGGTGATCCCCACGGCATCCCCCTCCTCATCCAGGGCGCCGAGCGCACCCGCCCCTGGCTGGTCTGGGTGGCTGGTCTGGCCGTGCTGATCCTCGGCTATTTCGCCTGGCGGCTGCTGAAGCCCGCCCGCTGAGACCTCACTCCGTCGCCTGGGTGTCCGCCGCGGCGGGCTTGGCCGTCTGCAGCAGCGCCACGCCCGCCAGAATGACGATCATCCCGAAGGCCATGGGGAGGTTGAAGGGCTCGCCGATGAAGAAGCAGCCCAGCAGGACCGCCACGACAGGGTTGATGTAGACGTACGTGCTCATCTTCGTGGGCGGCCAGGCCTTCGCCAGGTAGATGAAGGCGCTGTAGGCCACCAGGGAGCCGAAGACCGCGAGATAGGCCACGGCGAGGCCCGCCTTCCAGGTGATTTCCGCATGCAGGAACCCGCCCGTGAAGGGCACCAGCAGCAGGGCCAAGGTCCCGCCCGTGAGCATCTGCACCCCCACCTGGCCCAGCAGGCCTTCGCCCTGCACATGGCGCCGGCCATGCAGGGTCCCGTAAGCCCACAGGCAGACGGCCAGCAGGATGGCGATCACACCGGGAACGCTGAGGGCCCGGTCCCCGCCCCGGGACAGGATGAGGAGGGACACGCCCGACAGCCCCAAGAAGAGCCCCGTCCAGGCGCGCCCACCGAGCCGCTCCCGCCCCATCAGGGCGTAGGCGAGAGGCGTGGTGGAGCAGAGCACGGCCGTGATGCCGCTGCTCACCGAGCCCTCCGCCCAGGTGATGAGCGCGTTGGAGATGGACAGGAGCAGGCAGCCCTGCAGCATGAGATGGGGCAGGTCGCGCTTCAGGGGCCAGGCCTCCCCGCGGAGCCGACTCAGCAGGAGCGCCAGGAGCCCGCCGGCGAGGTACCGGGCCGCCACCAGACCGAAGGTGTTGAAGGCAGTGATGCCCAGGGCGATGCCGAAGTAGGTGGAACCCCACACCACGGCGACGATCAGGTAGGCAAGCCAGGCCAGCACGGGGCACCTCGTGCCTTCAGTATTCCGCGAAGTCGGGCCTTCGCCTTCGTTCCTTGTCGAATCGTCAGATTACCGCTCGGGGCACAAAGTTCAGGGAAGACCCTCCACAGGGCGATGGATAGGTGGGTGCTCCGTGGCCTCCGACCTCCTATCCATCCCGCTGCTGGCAACGCTGGGCGCTGCGGTCACGGGCTTGGCCGTCTTCCTGGCCCTGCGATCCCGCTGCAGCCTGCGTGACACCCTCCTGCAGGAACAGGCCCGCATCCGTGGGGAGCTGGAGCAGCAGATCGAAGAGCGCCGCCAGGCGGAGGACACCCTGCGGCGGACCCTCACCATGTTCCAGCTGCTGCAGGACGTCACCTCCGCCGCCAGCACCGCACGCAGCGTGGAGGAAGCCATCCAGGGGAGCCTGGACATCATCTGCTCCTATACCGGTTGGCCCGTGGCTCATGCCTTCTTCCCCGCCTACCCGGACGGCGCGGCCCCCCAGCTCCAGCCCGCGGAGATCTGGCACCTGGAAAGTCCCCACGACTACGAGTCCTTCCTGCGGGTGGGCGAGCAGAAGCCCCTGGCCATGGGCAAAGGCCTTCCGGGCAAGGCGTGGTCCAGCCGCTGGGTCGTCTGGTCGCGCTACATCGACGATCCCCGCTCCACGTCGTTCTTCCGCCGCGCCCTCGAGGTCGGGCTCATCATGGGCTACGCCATCCCGGTCTTCCGGAATGACGACCTGGTCTTCGTGCTGGAGTTCTTTTCCCCCCCCACGCCCGATCCCGACAAGACCATGCTCGATGCCCTGTCGGGCGTGGGCGAGCAGCTGGGCCGCATGGCCGAGCGGCTCCGGGCCGAGGAGGAGCTGGCCCAGCTCAACCGGCGGCTGGTGGAGCTGAACGAGGAGAAGAACCAGTTCCTGGGCATCGCCTCCCACGACCTCAAGAACCCCCTGAACACCCTCGGGCTCATGGGGGAGCTGCTGGCCACAGGGGATCTCCCTGCGGCGGAAGTCGCCGAGATGGGGCGCCGGATCTCCGGCGAGGCCCAGCGCA
The DNA here is from genome assembly GCA_964479495.1 of uncultured Mesoterricola sp. Lineage (GTDB taxonomy): Bacteria > Acidobacteriota > Holophagae > Holophagales > Holophagaceae > UBA1801. The sequence continues at coordinate 1,622 of CAYZND010000277.1, read as the reverse complement.
CCACCAAGCTCATCCAGAAGCTCCTGGACGTCACCGCCATCGAGTCGGGCCGCTTCAACCTGAAGCTTGGCGAAGTGAGTCTCGGCGATGCGCTCATGCAGGTGCAGGCCAAGTACCGCCCCCGGGCCGAGGCCAAGGGCCAAGCCATCACCCTGGACTTCGGCGGCCAGGACGTGCTGGTCTGGGCGGATCCCGAGTACGTGCAGGAGGTGCTGGACAACCTGGTCAGCAATGCCCTCAAGTTCATGCCCGCCGGACCACCCCTCCGCACCGTGACCCTGGCTCTGGCCATCGAGAAGGGATTCGGTCTGGTGGACATCGTGGACGAAGGTCCCGGCTTCAGCGAAGGCGACCAAGCCAAGGCCTTCGGGCGGTTCTCCAAGCTGAGTGCCAAGCCCACGGGAGGCGAGAGCTCCACGGGCCTGGGCCTCTCCATCGTGCGTCGCCTGATCGAGGCCATGCGCGGCACCGTGACGCTGGAGAGCCAGCTGGGCCGGGGCTCCCGCTTCCGCGTCGCCCTGCCGCTGGCGCCGGAAGCCTGATCAGCCCTTGCGCTTCTGGGAGAGCTGGAACTCGAAGGGGAAGGGGCTGGGGCCGGGCTTCACGAAGTGGGTGCGCAGCACGAAAGTGGTGCGCGTGGTGACCTGGTCCGCCAGGCTCCGGATGCGACGCAGGCGGTCATGGACGCCCGTGGGGGTGTCCGCCACGATCTTGAGCAGCAGGCAGTCCTCGCCCGCCACGGTGTACGCCTCCAGGACATCGGGCTCGTCCTGCAGGGCCTTCAGGAACTCGCGCTCCAGCGCTTCGTCGTCGCCCGTCCGGTGCCGCACGGCCACGAAGCAGACGTTGGGCTTCTGCACGGAGGCCGGGCTCACGCGGGCGCTGTAGCCCTGGATGATGCCCTCGGACTCCAGGCGTTTCACGCGGTCGATGACGGTGGGCCGGCTGACCCCCAGGCGCTCCGCCAGCTCCGCATGGCTGATGCGGCCCTCCTGCTGCAGGAGCACCACCAGGCGCCGGTTGAGGTCATCGTTCATCAGGGGTTTCGTCATGATTTTTCATCCACGATCTAAGGCGAAGCGTCGGGATACAAATATACCCTTTACGATATGATTTTGGTTACATTCTGGAAAACGAACTCCCCAAGTTGACCCCACTCGGGGTGATTACACTGAAAGCATCGAGGGTGCGATGGACTTCAAACGGCCGTTCACGGATCAAAGCTTCTTCCTCATCGCCGGGCCCTGCGTCATCGAGTCCCGCGAGCACACCCACTTCCTGGCGTCCCGCCTCATGGACCTTGCCGAGAGCCGGGGCATCCCCTTCATCTTCAAGGCCAGCTTCGACAAGGCCAACCGCACCTCCCTCGCCAGCTACCGCGGCGTCACCATGGAGGAGGGCCTCGACATCCTCGCGGAGGTCCGCAAGCGCCTGGGCATCCCCGTGCTGACGGATGTGCACGAATCCCAGCAGTGCGCGGTGGTCGCGGAATCCGTGGACGTGCTGCAGATCCCGGCCTTCCTCTGTCGCCAGACGGACCTGCTGCTGGCCGCCGCCGCCACGGGCCACGCGGTGAACATCAAGAAGGGCCAGTTCCTGGCCCCGCGCGACGTCGGTCACGC
>CAYZND010000276.1:3464-5011 GCA_964479495.1 uncultured Mesoterricola sp. | reverse complement strand
GTTCTGAGGTACGAGGAGCACACCGATTGGGCCATCTTCCACCGGCACGCCTCCCCGAAGACCAACAACAACAACACAAAATCCTGCCGTAAAGCGCTTGGATAGGCCACTGATGACGATATCCTTCCGTCCATCGATAAACAGAGGTTGATTCATCGCGGTTATGAAATCGGGTTGGCTACTGATTGGGCTGATGGCTTCTAGGGCCGGGCATGAACCGAGTGCGGCCGCGTACCATCCCGCCGTAGCACCACCTGCCACAACCACTGCAGCAGATTGGTGATCCCGATCGGTGCCGAAGTGAGATCGGAAACATTCGCTCGAAGCACCGACACGCCTTGCGTCGTCTCCAGGAGCCAGGTCCGTCATTTGATTGGGCGGGTCTGGAACAGTGGTCCTCAAAGGACGACCATCCAAAATCAAGGACTCGTTGACCCACGAACCGACCGTGGAAACGTAAATATCCCGTGAGGAGGAAAACGAGGATTTCTGAGCGTTATAAAGGACGCCTTCAACTTCGTCCAATACACTCCTGACAGCATTTGCTCTTCGATCGCCGATCGAGAACACGCCGACAACTGCAAGAATGGCTATGATTGCCATGACCACTAGCAATTCGATCAGCGAATAGCCACGATAACGTCTTGGTGTGGGACGCATGGTTGAACCTCGAGGACAAATAAAGGATCGGTGGTCCATGTGACCTCCTGATGAAAATATTGATCGAATGATTTCTTTACTTACGCCATGGCGCCGAGGAAGAAGCGATGAATCCAAATCGCAATGTTTACTTTTTAGTCACGCTCCAAAGTTGACTGGATCCCTATCTAGGGTGACGCTACGACCCGGTACAAGAGGTGCTCGGTGCAGGGCTTCCATGAGGGTCACGCGGGCTGAAGCCTTCAGGATCAGCTGCATGCGGAAGCGGTCCTTGACCTTCGCGATCGGAGCCTCCAGTGGACCAAGGATGCGGAGACCTGGAACCTGCTGAAGCTTGGCCTTGAGCTTCCGGAGCGGCTCGATGGCCGCCTCGGGGGTCTCGCCTTCGCTGCGGTAGAGGGACATGGCTGCAAAGGGTGGATAGGCCATGCCCTGCCGGTAGGGCAGCTCCGCCTCGGCAAAGCCAACGAAGTTCTGGGCCACGGCGTGGACGATGGCCGGGTGGTCGGGGCTGTAGGTCTGGAGGATCACGCGCCCGGGGAGTTCCGCGCGGCCGGCTCGGCCTGCGACCTGGGTGAGCAGGTGGAAGGTCCGTTCGGCGGCCCGGAAATCGGAGATCTTGAGCCCCAGATCCGCGTTGAGAATCCCCACCAGGGTGAGCTTTGGGAAGGTGTGCCCCTTCGCCAGCATCTGGGTGCCCACCAGGATGTCCACCTCCCCATGCTCCGCGGCCAGGAGCCCCGCTTCCAGAGCGCCTCGGCGCTGGGTGGTGTCGCGGTCGAGCCGGAGGATCCGCGAGGCCGGAAAGAGCTGCTGGAGCTGGTCCTCGATCTGCTCGGTGCCTTCCCCTACGCCCCGCAGGTGCTCAGCGCCGCAGTGGATGCAGA
>CAYZND010000276.1:0-3454 GCA_964479495.1 uncultured Mesoterricola sp. | reverse complement strand
CTCCCAGCCGCAGAGATGACAGCGCAGCCGATACGCGCCTTTGTGGTAGGTGAGGCTGATGGAGCAGTGGGGACAGTCCATCGTCCGGCCGCAGGCCCGGCACATCCAGAAGTTCTCGAAGCCACGCCGGTTGAGCAGCAGCATGACCTGCTCCCCCCGCCCCAGAGTGTCCTTCATGGCCTTGAGCAGCAGGGGGGAGAAGATGACCTTCTTCCGGGCCTCCTTGTAGCACTCGCGGAGATCCACCACCTGGACCACGGGCAGCTGGCTGCCCGCTGGCCGTTCGGTGAGCCGCAGGAAGCGGTACCGCCCGCTCTGGGCGGCGTGCCAGCTCTCCAGGGAGGGCGTGGCGCTGCCCAGCACCACGGGGCAGCCTTCGATCTGTGCCCGCTTGATGGCCAGGTCCCGGGCGTGGATGCGCGGGTGCTCCTCGCTCTTGTAGGAGGACTCCTGCTCCTCGTCCACGATGATCAGGCCAATGTCACGCAGGGGCGCCATTACTGCATTGCGAACCCCGACGAAGAGGGGAGCTTCGTCCTTCAGGAGGCGCACCACGTCCGCCTGCTTCTCGGTGGCGTTCAACCCGGCATGCCCCACGGCGACCCGGCCCGGAAACCGCGCCTCGAGGCGGGCCAGCAGCCGCGGCGTGAGGCCGATCTCGGGCACCAGCCAGAGCACGCGATGTCCGGCCGCCAGCACCCGCTCGGCCAGGTCCAGGTAGACCTCGGTCTTGCCCGAACCGGTAACGCCATAGAGCAGGTTCACGCTGAACCCCGTCAGAGCCACCGCATCCGCGGCCTTGCGCTGCTCGTCGTTGAGGATCACCTGCTTGTGGAAGAGATCCTCCCGCTTCTGAGAGAGGAGGTCCACCCGTCGGACCCGCTCAATGAGGGCATGCTTCTCAAGCGTGCCCAGGACGGACGAAGTCACTTTGGCCGTCAGGAGGAGCTCGTCCTCCAGCATGGTCCCCCCGCCCTCTTCGAGGATCGTGAGCACCCGTCCCTGGGTGGCCGTCACTTTCAGCGGATGCGGCGTGGTGGTCCGGCAGACTTGCGTGAGCCCCGCACCGCGCAGCTGGCGCCGATGAAAGAGGCTCGGCAGTTCCAGCTCCCCGCGGTGCCAGGCCTCACCTACTTCCGCCAGGGTCTCCCATTCGCCTGCGTCCCGTAGCTCCCGAAGCACCCGTCCGCCGGGCAGCGGCGTCTGCCAGTCGGCCTGGACGCTCTGGGGGAGGCACAGCGCCATGAGGTGGGCCTCGCCGCAGGCGTAGTAGCCCGCGGTGAAGCGCATCAGCTCCCGGAGCTTCGGCGGCAGCAGGGGGAAAGGGTCCAGCACACCTTCGATGCTTCTGAGCTTCGCCTTGGGAGGGTCAGGATCCGGGCCGAGCACCACCGCCCAGGTCAGGCTGTTGCGGACCTTCACCTGCACCCGCGTGCCGGGCCGAAGTCCTTCAGGGGCCAGATACGTGAGGGGCGGCAGGGGGCGCGTCAGCTCGACGAGGGTGGGAATCATATTGAAGTAGACTATCTGCATGTGGGTGCTCGGCCTTGAATCCAGTTGCGATGACTGTTCCGCCGCGGTGGTGGAGGAGACGGCCGCGGGCCCGGTGCTCCGCTCCATGGCCAAGCAGAGCCAGGATCACCTGCACGGGCCCTATGGGGGCGTCGTGCCGGAGCTGGCCGCCCGTGAGCACCTCATCCAGATCCGCAACGTCATCCGCGAAGCCCTCGAGAAGGCGGACCTGTCCCTGGACAAGGTGGATCGCATCGCCGTGACCCAGGGGCCAGGCCTCGTGGGTTCCCTGCTGACCCTGTTCTCCGCCAGCAAGGCCTTGGCCTGGCGGGAGGGCATTCCCTGGGTCCCCGTGCACCACCTGCTGGGCCATCTGGGAGCCGCCCGCTTCGCCGTGCCGGACCTGCCCTTCCCTGCCTTGGCATTGCTGGTCTCGGGCGGCCATACGCACCTCTACCGGTCCGAGAGCTGGACGCACCTCGAGCTGCTCCAGAAGACCCGGGATGACGCGGCCGGAGAAGCTTTCGACAAGACGGCCCGCATGCTGAACCTGGGGTACCCCGGGGGTCCTGTGGTCGATACGCTCGCCAAGAAAGCTGCGAAGTCCGCCTCCCCCTTCTCCGCACCCAAGTTCCGGGATGGCAAGGCTTCCTGGAGTTTTTCGGGCCTCAAGACGGCCATGAAGCTGCGCATCGCCGCGGAACCGGGACTTGACGCCGCGGGTCCCGAGGACCCTCGTGTCCAGGCGCTCTGCCGCAGCCTGAACGAGACCGTGGCCGCTTGGCTTCTCAAGCCCATCCCCGCCATCGCCCAGGAGACCGGGGCCCAGAGCCTCATCATCTCCGGCGGGGTGGCCTGCAACTCCGAGCTCCGGACCCAGGCCAAGGCCCTGGCTGATCGCCTGGGGTTGAGGCTCGCCATCCCGGAACCCCGCTTCTGCACGGACAACGGTGCCATGATCGCATCCGCCGGGGCTCTGTTGCCTGCGGCCCAGGATCCGTGGCCCATCAATGCCGATGCGGACCTGAAACTCTGGGAGTAGCGCCATGGAAGTCACCCGTGAAGATGTCCTGCGCTGCGCCCGACTCACCAATCTCGAGCTGGCGGAAGAGGAGATCGAGCCCATGCGGGAGGCCATGTCACGGCTCCTGAGCCAGGCCGAGCGCCTGAACGAGCTCCCCCTCGACGACCTCGAGCCCATGACCCACGGGCTGCAGATCCCGTTGCCCCGGCGGGCGGATGAGGCGCATCCCTGGTTCACCCAAGCTCAAGCCCTCAGCAATGCGCCGAAGACCTCCCGGGGCCACTTCGAAGTGCCAAAGGTGCTCTGAAGCTTGAATCATTAAAGAGCATATTGGTAATTATCTGGGCTTTCCATTTCGTGAAGGCAGCTTATTCTTGGGTCACCAAAACCCACATGTTCCCGGGGGTCACGATGAACCAAGTCGTTGCTCATACACGGTCAGGTCAACTCATCAAAGGGACGACAAACGATTTTTTCCCTAATAAGGATTATTTCCACCTCGTTCCCGCAGGCAGTCCTCCGGGATCAAAGCCCCTGGAAATCCATCTATCCGACTTGAAAGGCCTTTTTTTCGTGAAGGATTTCGCGGGCAAGCCAGGCCATGTCAAGAAAAACACGTTCGACCAGCGCCAGGTGGTCCAAGGAAGAAAGCTGAAAGTGGTGTTCCAGGATGGCGAGATCCTGCTTGGCAGCACTCAGGGCTATCAGCCAGGCCGGCCGGGGTTTTTCATGGTTCCGGCGGATCCTGAGTCCAACAACGAGCGCTGCTACATCATCACCTCCTCGACCAAAGAGATCACCGTTCTCCCCTAACCTCTTGCACAACAACGACCGTACCCGTTTTCATCGTTCCGCACTCAATCGAGCCTGATGACGATCCATTGGCAGTGGGAGCCAAGCTAGGAGTCATAACCAGTC
>CAYZND010000275.1:0-5080 GCA_964479495.1 uncultured Mesoterricola sp. | reverse complement strand
TTGACAGGCAGGCCATTCATGGCTTCGAAGATGCCTTCGAAGTCCCTGCGCTGCATGGGCAGCAGCTTGGCCAGGGCGGCCTTGCGGCCGGCAACATCCTTGGCCAGGATCATTTCACGGACGGCGATGATGCGCTCGCCCTCGAAGAACATGTGCTCGGTGCGGCAGAGGCCGATGCCCTCGGCGCCGAAGGCGCGCGCCACATCGGAGTCATGGGGCGTGTCAGCGTTGGTGCGGACCTTCATCTTCCGGTACTTGTTGGCCCAGTCCATGACCATCTTGAAGCGGCCGTAGGTCTCGCTCTCCTCGGGCTTGAGGATCTTGTCCACGAGCACCTGGTTCACTTCCGCCGGGAAGGCGCTGAGCTTGCCCGCGTAGATCTCGCCGGCGCTGCCGTCGATGGAGATGAAGTCCTCGCCGGCCTTCAGTGTGATGCCGTCCACGGAAACGGTGCGCTTGGCCGCGTCGATGACGAGGGCGGAGGCGCCGCAGACGCAGGGCTTGCCCATGCCGCGGGCCACCACGGCCGCGTGGGAGGTCATGCCGCCGCGGGCGGTGAGGATGCCCTTGGCCGCCACCATGCCGGCCAGATCCTCAGGGGAGGTCTCGATGCGCACCAGGACCACGGGGCCCTTGGCGGCGAGCAGCTCGGCTTCATCGGCGGAGAGGGCGATGACACCCGCAGCCGCGCCGGGACCGGCGGGGAGGCCCTTGGCCATCATCTTGCCGGCCTTCTTGAAGGCGGCCTTCTCCTTGTTGTCGAAGATGGGCGCCAGGAGCTGGACCAGGTCGTCGGCGTTGATGCGCTTCAGGCCTTCCTGCTCGTCGATCATCCCTTCCTTGACCATGTCGATGGCGATGCGGATGCCGGCCAGGGCCGTGCGCTTGCCATTGCGGGTCTGGAGCATGTAGAGCTTGCCCTGCTGGATGGTGAACTCCAGGTCCTGCATGTTCTTGAAGTGCTTCTCGAGCTTCTGGCAGGTGTCGTAGAGTTCCTGGTAGACGGCGGGCATCGCCTCTTCCAGGCTCATCAGGCCGCTGTCAGCCGCCTGGTACTTGGTGATGGGCTGGGGGGTGCGGATGCCGGCCACCACGTCCTCGCCCTGGGCGTTGATGAGGTATTCGCCGTAGAAGTAGGACTCGCCGGTGCCGGGGTCGCGCGTGAAGGCCACGCCGGTGCCGCAGTCCTCACCCATGTTGCCGAAGACCATGGTCTGCACGTTGACGGCGGTGCCCCACTCGTCGGGGATGCGGTTCATCTTGCGGTAGATGATGGCGCGCTCGGTGTCCCAGGAGTTGAACACGGCGCGGACGCCGCCCAAGAGCTGCTCCCAGGGATCCTGGGGGAAGTCCTTGCCCAGCTTGGCCTTGACGATGGCCTTGAACTCGCCGCAGAGCATCTTCCACTCTTCGGCCGTGATCTCGGTGTCAAGCTTCTTGCCGGTCTTGTGCTTGAGCTCCTCGATCTTCTCCTCGAAGTGGTCCTTGTGGACGTCCAGCACCACGTCGGAATACATCATGATGAAGCGACGGTAGCTGTCGTAGGCGAAGCGGGGATTATTGGCGGCCTTGGCCAGGGCCTCGACGCTCTGGTCGTTCAAGCCCAGGTTCAGCACGGTGTCCATCATGCCGGGCATGGAATCCCGGGCGCCGGAACGGACGGAGAGGAGCAGGGGGTTTTCGCCCTGGCCCAGCTTCTTGCCCTGGTTCTTCTCGAGCCAGGCGAGGGCTTCCTTGATCTGGTCGATGACTTCCGCAGGCAGCTGCTTGCCGGCCTTGTTGTAGATCGAGCAGACATCGGTGATGACGGTGAAGCCGGGAGGAACGGGGATACCAAGGCCGGCCATTTCTGCCAGGTTGCAGCCCTTGCCGCCCAGGGTGTTTCGCATGGAGGCACTGCCTTCGTTGCGATCTCCGCCGAAAGAGTAAACGTATTTGGTCATAGGGTCCCTCGTGTGAACCTTCAGAATACCGAGGTCTCATGAAAGAAAAGAGCACGGATTCCGCGAGCCGATCCCCCGCCAGCTTAAGCCTCCCGCAGTTTCTGGCGATAGAGCAATGAGCAAAGGATCACAATTGATTAAGGCCAAATCTATGAGAGAATAGCCGTTTCGCGTCGCGACGACGCCGAAGGACGCCCCCATGGTTCAGCCGAAACGCACCGCCCCGAAACCGGCAGCGAGACCCTCCCGGACCTCCGATCATAAACCGGCCTCCAAGAGAAGCCCAGCCTCGGCTCCGCGACTTCCGGCCAAGGGATCTGCAGAGCGGTCTCCAAGGACTGACCGACCTTTGGCGAAGCGGGCGCAGGGAAATGGAGAGCGGCTCCAGAAGATCCTGGCGGCGGCGGGTGTCGCAAGCAGGCGGGCCTGCGAGCAGATCATTCTGGATGGCCGGGTGCACGTGAACGGGCGAGTGGTCACGGAACTGGGCTCCAAGGCGGACCCCCAGCGGGACGAGATCACCGTGGACCTGGTTCCGATCCGCCGGGAGATGCCTGTCTATATCCTGATGAACAAGCCCAAGGGCTACGTCACCACCGTCAAGGACGACGAGGGCCGGCCGACGGTGATGGCTCTGCTCCAGGGCATCGACGCGCGGGTCTATCCCGTCGGGCGACTGGATTTCAACTCCGAAGGCCTGCTGCTCATGACCAACGACGGGGCCTTGGCCCAGCGGCTCACGGATCCGGACAACCACATCCCCAAGGTCTATCTGGTGAAGGTCCACCGCATGCCGAAGCCCGAGACCCTCCAGGAATTCCGGGATGGCTTCCGGCTGGAGGGCCGACGGCTGAAGCCCTGCGGGGTCGAGGTCTTCGAGAAGGCCGAGAATCCTTGGCTGAAGGTGACCCTCACCGAGGGCAAGAACCAGCAGATCCGCAAGATGTTCGCCGCGGTGGGCCACCCCGTGGCCAAGCTCAAGCGCATCCAGTTCGGTCCTTTGGACGATCCGGCCCTCAAGCCCGGCGACTGGCGCTTCCTGAAGCCCACCGAACTGGCGGTTCTTCGGAACCTTTAGGAATCCGGTCTGGCGCGCCGCCAAGGAGCGGCTATCTTCACGGTGATCGCGAGGAGATGCCATGCGAATTCCGCGCTACTGGGCCAAGGCGAGCCTTCCTTGCCTCATCCAAGGCAGGTCGGTCTCCATCCACTGCTGGCGCGGTTCCAGCCAGGATCAGTCCGAAGCCCAGATTCGAGCCCAGGAAGCCGTGCGCAGGGCCGTGGACCGGATCCAGTCGGGGCAACCCGCGGCGCAATACGACTATCAGAACGGCGAGCTGCGGGAGGAGATCCTCCAAGAGCTACCCGGGTCGGAGGGTGAGCCGGTGGCGATCCTGAGCCGGAACCGCTATGGCTCGGAGGTGTTGAATGCGGAAGGGCTCTTCTTCGCGGATATCGACCTGAAGCCACTGTCTCTGTGGAGCCGCCTGCTGAAGCTGTTCGGAAGGCCCGTGCTCGAACCCGAGGATGCGGCCATTGCGAAATTGGTGGACTATTGCCGCTCGAATCCACGCTGGGGTTTCCGGATCTATCGGACCTTCAATGGTCTGCGCCTGATGGCACCGCATGAGCCCCAGGATCCGACCCATCCAGCCACGGTCGCGGTGCAGGAACAGCTCGGCAGCGATCGGCTCTTCGTCCGCTTGTGCAGGTTCCAGAAGAGCTTTCGCGCGCGCCTATCACCGAAGCCGTGGCGGATCGGCCTGCCCAGGCCGGACTCGTTCCCTCGGGAGGGCGGTGAAGCCGAGGCTCGGTTCCGGCTTTGGCTGGGGAGCTACCAGCGCGCTTCGGAAGGCCATGCCGTGTGCCGCTTCCTGAAAATCGTCGGCTCCGAGCAGGTGCATCCCTCGCTGAAGCCCTTGGTGAGGTTGCACGACGAGCGGAGCAAGGCCTTCTCCGATCTTCCCCTGGCCTGAGTCAGACCTTCGGTGGCGCCATGAACATCATCACCCCGTCGGCCACGAACTGGACGGCGATGGCGGCCAGCAGCAGGCCCATGATGCGCTCCAGGACGGCGATGCCGGTGGTCCCCAGCAGGCGGTTGAGGCGTCCGGCGGCTCGCAGGAGCACGTAGGTGATGATGCAGGTGATGCCGATGGAGGCCACCACGGGGATGGCGTAGGTCCAGTGTGGCCCACGTGCGGCCAGCACCATGGCCGTGGCGATGGAGCCGGGGCCCGCCAGCAGCGGCATGGCCAGGGGCACGACAGCGACATCCTCCTTGGCCTCGCTCTCGTGGGTCTCCTCCGGGGAGGAGCGGGTCCGGGAGGGCTGGGCCCTCAGCATGTCCGTGGCCGTCATGAGCAGCAGGATGCCGCCGGCCACCTTCAGGGCGCTCATGGAGATGCCGAATGCCTTGAAGACGAAGCTCCCGAAGAGCGTGAAGAAGGTCATGAGCCCAAAGGCGATGAGGGTGGCGCGGCGGGCGGTCCGCTGGCGCTTCGCCTCGGAGTCGTTGGAGGTGATGGCCACGAAGATCGGCAGCAGGCCGAGGGGGTCCATGATGAAGAAGACCGCCGGGAAGGTGATCAGGGCGAAGCTGAGGTAATCGTTCACGAGACCGCTCCCTTGCGCAGGCACCAAACGGAAAAGGTAGCAGAATGGAGGCTGGTCATGATCCGGAGGCCGGGATGCTGAAGCTGGAAACCTTCCCTGTGGGACCCATTTCTGCCAACTGCGTGCTGGTCTGGGACCCCGAGAAGGGGACGGGCGTGGTGGTGGATCCGGGGGAGGAGGCGGGCCGCATCCGGAAACGCGTCGAGGTGCTCGGGTTCAAGGTCACTGCGCTGCTTCAGACCCATGCCCACTTCGACCATCTGGGGGCTGCCAAGGCGCTGCAGGATCTGTGGCAGTGCCCCGTCTATCTCCACCCGGGAGACACCTACCTGGTGGAGACCCTGGACATGCAGACGGGACTCTTCGGCATGAAGCCTGTCCCCGCGCCTTCCGTGACCGAGCTGCACCCCGGAGACACGTTCCATGGCCTCACGGCCCTGCACACGCCCGGCCACACCCCAGGCTCCTGCTGCTTCCGGGGGGACTTCGAACACGGCCCCGCCGTGCTTGCCGGGGACACC
>CAYZND010000274.1:0-5117 GCA_964479495.1 uncultured Mesoterricola sp. | reverse complement strand
GTCCAGATGACCGGCGTCCCCCCCATGCCCAGCGTGAACTCCCCCTGGTCCTCGGAGCAGCGGGAAACCATCGCCGAGAGCGGCTATCTGGTACCCGATTTCTCCTCCGTCGTGGGCACCGGCGAGCAGCTCAGCCTGGGACGCATGGATCCCATCACCCTCCGGAACGCCCTCCGGACCGCCCTTGCGGAGCTGGAGCCCATGGTCCAGGGTGCCATCCTGGTGGGCCTCCCCTCCTTCCCCGCGGAGGAGCAGGCACTCCGTCGCGCGCTGGACTACCTGGCCCCGGAGCTGCTGGCCCAGTCCGTGGCGGACGTCCATAACCGGCGCAAGACCTCCAAGTTCGAGCTGGCCCTGCTGGTCTCGGGGCTCCTGTCCTGCGTGAAGGACCGCGAGCTCTCCATGGAGGCCATCCGCGGCCGGCTCCAGTTCGACGGCTGGGACATCCAGGACCTGGATGCGCTCAAGGACGCGATCCTCTGGGAGTGCCACGGAACGGACACCAAGCTCCAGATGAGCCTCATGGACCGTGGTGTCTTCGAGCTGGATGCCCACCAGGTCATGATCCTCAACCGCCAGCTTCTGCATGGCAAGCGCATGGAAGGCGTGAAGGACCTGCTCAACCAGCTGGAATCAGGCTTCGCCAGTCCCGAGGTCAAGCGACGACGCCACGCGGCGGAGATCGTGGCCGACCTGGCGGAGTGCCTGCAGGACCCCGGCCTGCCCCAGGAGATGGAGACGCGCCTCCTGAATACCCTGCATGGGCACATCGATGCAGAGAATGACCAGCAGGCCCTGCTCTGGAGCTGTCAGTCCATGGAGGCCCTGCTAGGCCACTGGATCCGCAAGCAGCAGTTCGAGGCCATCTACAAAGAGATGCTGGCCCTGGCCGAGTTCGCCCTGGCCAAGCTCAACACACCCCCCTGGAAAGCCCAGGCCGTGCGGGACCTGCTGACTCGGCTCGCCAGCCCCACCAACATGGCCACCCTGGCGGAGATGCTCCACCAGCGGGATGTGCTCGTCCCCGTGCACCAGCTGCACTCGCTCCTGGCCCTGATGGGACGGCCCGCCGCCGAGTACCTGGTGGCCTGCGTGGAGATCGAGGAGGACAAGAACCGCCGCGCGCACATCCTGGCGGGCATCCGCGCCATTGGCCGGAATGCGGTACCGCCCCTGCGGGAAGCGCTCGCATCCCCCCAGTGGTTCATGGTCCGCAATGCGGTCACGTTGCTGGGCGAGATCGACCACAAGGCCGCCTTCGAAGACGTGGCCCTGGCCCTGGGTCACCGCGATCCCCGCGTGCGGCGTGCGGCCATTCATGCCTGCGCCCAGCTCGGCGACCCCGAGGAGGCGGGCACCGCCATCGCGGACCTCCTGTCCAAGACCGAGACCGTGACGCAGCTGGACTGCCTCGCCACCCTCGGCGAAATCAAGTCCCCCCTGGCAGTGCGAAGCATCGCGGACCTGCTCCAGAATGCGAAGGGCGGCACCGAGGATGTGACGCGGGTGCGGTTGAGGGCCGTGGAAGTACTTGGTCTCATCGCCGCGCCGGAAGCCATCGAGCCCCTTCAGGACCTCTTCAAGAAGAAAGGGTTCCTGGGTGGCAAGGAGAGCACGGCCATGCGTCTGGCCGCCGCCAAGTCCCTCGCCGCCATCAACACCCGGGAAGCCCGCGAGGCCATTGCCATCGCCATGGACCAGGAATCCCAGGAGGATGTCCGCGCGGTGCTGCGGCAATACCTCGTTGGGAGCACGTAGAAAAGCGCGCGCACCGCATCGCATTATGGGGGCATATCCCAGCCCAATTGGCCAAGGATGCGGGTTTCGTGTCACCATGGGGCTCGTTTGGAGTCCGCATGTCCCTGCATATGATCGGCCCTGGCAAGATGGCCCCCGAGATCGTCAATGCGGTCGTGGAGATCCCGTACGGATCCCGGGTGAAATACGAGATCGACCATGTGACCAGCCTGGTGAAGGTGGACCGCGTGCTCTATTCGCCCATCCACTATCCTGCCGAGTACGGCTTCATTCCTCACACCCTGGCGCCGGATGGGGATCCCTGCGACATCATGGTGCTCATCGTGGGCGCCACCTACCCGGGCGTCGTGATCGAAGCCAAGCCCGTCGGCATCCTGAAGATGCATGACGACAAGGGCCAGGACGACAAGATCCTCAGCGTCGCCATCAACGATCCCAACTACATGCACATTGACGAGTTGAAGGACCTGCCCCCGCACATGCTGCGGGAGGTGGAGCACTTCTTCCTCACCTACAAGAACCTGGAGGCCAAGGACGTGCACAGCGACGGCTGGCAGGGCAAGGCAGAAGCCCTGGCGTTCATCGAACAGTGCATCAAGGCCTACCGGCACTGATCACCCGGGCGTTCTCTCCGGAGGAGGTCCTCCGATGGCACTCATCTGTTTCGACCTCGACGGCACCCTTCTGGATCCTACGGAGGGGCTTCAGGCGTGCCTGGAACGCGCATGCAGCGAACTCGGGCTCCTCAATCCGCCGCCTGACCTGCTCCGACGCCAAATCGGCCTCGATCTGAGCATGCTGGTCGCAGGTCCCCATGCCATCGAGGTCGTGGAGCGCTGCTGGAGGTACTTCGAAGAGGAGGGGCTCTTCGCCCAACGGGTCCAGGAAGGAGTCCCTCTCCTGCTCGCCCGCCTCAAGCGCCAGGGACACCGGCTCCATCTCCTGGCCAGCCAACCGGCGACCTGCGCCCGGAGGGCCCTGCACCACTTCGACTTGAACCTCATCTTCGATGGCGTTACCGGCTTTCTTCCAGGCGAAGGCTGGGTATCCAAGGGCGACCTGCTCAGGTCGCTGCGCGCTGAAGGCGTCCTGGAAAGGAGCGGGTTGCTGGTCGGCGACCGAGCGGATGACCTCCGGGCCGCCCGGCACCACGGACTGCGTGGCATCGGCGTGACGTACGCTTTCGGCAGCCGTGAGGAACTCGAGGAAGGTGCCCCGGAAGCGCTCCTGGATTCCATCCAGGAATTGGACGCTTGGCTGGAAAAAACGTTGAGGGAACCTGAGATCCACGATCCCTTCTCCCGTTCCGAATGAGAAAAACGGGGAGCGGGGGTAGGATGAAGGTCCACCCCATGCGTTTTTTGGTTGCCATTAGGTGCGCACGGAGAAAAACTGGCGTGATGCGCTTGTAGCATTTCTGTATCTGAAACCGCTCGTACAAGGAGATAGATCGTGTCGAAGACCCCATCTGCCCCTCGCGTCGCGGCCCTGGTGGGCCCCTACACGGCCGGGAAGACCTCGCTGCTGGAAAGCCTGCTCTTCACCACCAAAGCCATTCCCCGCAAGGGCAGCGTGAAGGACGGGTCCACCGTGGGCGATCCTTCTCCCGAAGCGAAGGCCCGGCAGATGAGCGTCGAAACCAGCGCGGCCTGCACGTCCTTCCTGGGCGAGAGCTGGACCTTCCTGGACTGCCCCGGCTCGGTAGAGTTCTTCCAGGACGCCATGAACGCCCTGATGGTCGTGGACGCGGCCGTGGTCGTGACGGAAGCCGATCCCAACCGCGCCATCATGGCCTCCTCCGTCCTGAAGTTCCTGGACGACCGCCAGATCCCGCACGTGCTCTTCCTCAACAAGGTGGATCTGGTCACCGAGGTCGGCAAGGTCCGTGAGACCCTCTCGGCCCTCCAGCAGTACTCCGAGCGCCCCCTGGTACTCCGCCACCTCCCCATCGTCGAGGGCGGCGTCATCAACGGCTTCGTGGACCTCATCAGCGAGCGCGCCTACAAGTTCAATCCTGGCCACGAGGACACGCGCATCGAGATCCCCGCGGACATGAAGGATGACGTGGCCATCGCGCGCCAGGAGACCCTGGAAGCGATCTGCGGCCTGGACGACCGGCTCATGGAGGAGCTGCTGGAGGAGAAGGTACCTTCTCTCGATGAGATCTATGCCGTGCTCACCAAGGGCTTCCAGGAGGACCAGATCGTGCCCGTCCTGCTGGGTTCCGCAGACAAGGACGGCGGCGTGCTGCGCCTCATGAAGATCCTGCGCCATGAGACCGCCGAGCCCTCCACCACCGCCAACGCCTCAACATCCCCACGCAGGGCACCGAGCCCCTGGCCCAGGTCTTCAAGACCGTCCAGGCCCAGCACATCGGCAAGCAGTCCTGGATCCGCGTCTGGCGCGGCGAGGTGGCCGAGGGCCACTCCTTCAACGGCGTGCGCCCTGCCGCTCTCACCAAGATCTTCGGCGGCAAGCAGGACAAGCTGGCCAAGGCCACGGTGGGCGAGGTGGCCGCCCTGGGCCGCATGGAGCCCATCAAGACCGGCGACGTGCTGGTGGAGAACGGCCAGGCGCCTGAGCTGCCGTGGGTGGAGACCCTCCAGCCCATGACCGCCTTCGCCCTGCACACCCTGAAGTCCGGCGACGAAGTGAAGCTGTCCACGGCGCTTGCGAAGCTCGTGGAAGAGGACCCATCCTTCCGCCTCGAGCAGAACCAGGAGACCCAGGAGCGTGTGCTCTGGGGCCGTGGCGAGATCCACCTCAAGAACGCCGTGGAACGCCTGAAGACCAAGTACAACGTCGAAGTCCGTGCCGATCGTCCACAGGTACCCTACCGCGAGACCATCAAAAAGGGCTGCGAGGTCCACGGTCGTCATAAACGCCAGACCGGCGGCCACGGCCAGTTCGGCGACGTCTACTTCCGCATCAAGCCCCTGCAGCGCGGCGAAGGCGTCAAGTTCACGGAAGAGATCGTGGGCGGCGTTGTGCCCCGCAACTTCATCCCGGCCGTCGAGGATGGCGTCATCGACTACTGCAAGCAGGGCCCCCTGGGCTTCCCGGTGGTGGACCTCTCCGTGTGCCTCTACTTCGGCAGCTACCACGATGTGGATTCCTCTGAAATGGCCTTCAAGACCGCGGCCCGCATCGGCATGCAGGAGGGTCTGCCCCAGTGCAACCCCGTGCTCCTGGAACCCATCCTGGAGATCCACATCTCCGTGCCCAGCGAGCACACCGCCAAGGCCCAGCGCATGGTCACCGGCCACCGCGGCGGCCAGATCCTCGGCTACGACGCCAAGCCCGGCTGGCCCGGCTGGGACGTGGTGAACGCCTACCTGCCCCAGAGCGAGATGCAGGAC